>CALFEW010000748.1 GCA_937958365.1 uncultured Chloroflexota bacterium
TTTCCGCAGCGTCCCCAATCATTGCCAAAATTTGTATAGAACGGCCGTTTTCGCAACAATAAGGCCATTCACGGGAAGGATCGCCTTCCCGCCCAAACGATTCCCAGGAGGAAATCCGTGGCTGAAAACGATAAAAAAGAAGAAAAATATCCCACACCCGAAGAGAAAATTGTCACCACCCGGCACAGCGTCATCTTGAATGGCAAAGGGCTGACCTATACGGCCACCGCCGGCACGCTCATCCTGAAGGAAGAGCACGAAAAAGAAGACAAGGCCGAAGGCGAAAAAGCCAAAGCCGCCATCTTCTTCGTCGCTTACACACGCGACGACACCGATCCGGCGACGCGCCCCATCACCTTTGCCTTCAATGGCGGCCCCGGTTCGTCATCAGTTTGGCTGCACCTGGGCCTGCTGGGACCCAAGCGCGTGCAAGCCGACGAAGACGGCAACGCCCCGCCGCCGCCCTACCGCCTGGTCAACAACGATTATTCCATGCTGGACCAGACCGACCTGGTATTTATAGACCCTGTCAGCACCGGTTTCAGCCGCGCTGTGCCCGGCGAAAAGCCCAAAGAGTTCCACGCCTTTCAAAAAGATATCGAATCGGTGGGCGATTTCATCCGGCTGTATACCACGCGCTACCAGCGCTGGTCGTCGCCCAAATTTTTGGCCGGGGAGAGCTACGGAACCACGCGCTCGGCCGGGTTGTCCGGCTATTTGCAGGAGCGGCACGGCATGTACCTGAACGGCATCATGCTGATCTCGTCCATCCTCAACTTCCAGACAGCCTACTTCACGCCGGGCAACGATTTGCCCTACGCCTTGTTTTTGCCCACGTATGCGGCGACGGCCTGGTATCACGGCCGTCTCGCCCCCGACCTGCAAGCCAGTTTGCCACAAACCCTGGCCGAAGTGGAACAATTTGCCCAGGGTGAATACACGCTGGCGCTGATGCACGGCGCGGCGCTGCCCGCCGAAACGCGCACGGCCGTTGCCCAACAACTGGCCCGCTACACCGGACTCTCCGCCGACTACGTGGAACGCACCGACCTGCGCATCGAAATCCACCGCTTCTGCAAGGAACTGCTGCGCGCTCAGGGGCGCACCGTGGGACGCTTAGACACGCGCTTCACCGGCCTGGACCGCGACGCGGTCGGCGAATACGTGGAGTTTGACCCCAGCTACGCGGCCATCCAGGGGCCATACACGGCCACCCTCAACGATTACATGCGCCGCGACCTGCAATTTGAGAGCGACCTGCCCTATGAAATCCTCACCGGGCGGGTGTGGCCGTGGAACTATGATTCGCACCAAAATCGCTTTGTGGACGTGGCCGAAACCCTGCGCAAAGCGATGAGCATCAATCCCTACCTGAAGGTGTTTATTGCCAACGGCTATTACGACCTGGCGACGCCTTACCTGGCGACGCGCTACACCGTCAACCACCTGGGGCTGGCGACTGAGTTGCAGGCCAACGTGCATCTGACGTATTATGAAGCTGGACACATGATGTACGTCCACCGGCCGTCCCTGGCGCAGTTGAAGGAAGATATGGCGACGTGGATGGGAACGGCCGTAGGTGGAAGTAGTTGATAGTTGGCAGTAGGTAGTTGCGATGAGCAGCCATAGATTTCACGGATTAAGTTTGGAGCCGAACGCGCTTCAATCCGAAATCCGATATTTGACAGGAGGAACAGGAATGGCACAGGAACGAGAAGTGATTGTCGTGGGGGCGGGACCATCTGGGGCAACAGCGGCGACCATGTTGGCGCGGCAGGGCCACGATGTGCTGCTGCTAGACCGGCAAAGCTTCCCGCGAGACAAGATTTGTGGCGATGGTGTTCCCATGGGCGTCATTGAGATGATGGGGCGCATGGGGATGCGGGACAAAGTGCAGACCGCCGAAGCGTGCGGCGATTTCAACCGCATAGACCAGATGCGGTTGGTCTCGCCCAAAGGCCACACGCTAGACGCGCCGCTGCTTTCCGGGCAGCACGGCGAACATTCTTACGTCGCGCCGCGCATCGTCATAGACGCGCTGCTTCAAGGCCACGCAGTAGAATCGGGCGCAGATTTTCAGGCGGCGCAGGTGCAAGAACCGATTGTGGAAAACGGCCGTGTCGTGGGTGTGCGCGCCAAAATGGGGACCAACGGCCGTAGCCAAACTGTTGATTACCGCGCCAGGCTGGTCATCGGCGCGGATGGCGTCACCTCGGCCATCGCCCGCGGCCTGCGGCCCAAAGAAGAAAAACACACACCGGAACACAAAGCCATCGCCCTGCGCGCCTACATCGAAGACATCGAAGAAATACCCAACACCGTCGAGTTTTACCTGTACGAAGACATCTCGCCCGGCTACGCCTGGATTTTCAACCTGGGCAACGGCCGTGCCAACATCGGCCTGGGAATGCGTCTGGATCAGTTCCGCCAGACCAAACGCAAGCTGGAAGACATGCTCAAAGATTTTCTGGCGATGCCCGACATCCAAAAACGGCTCAAACGCGGCGGCCAACTGCGCGATGTGGCGACCTGGCAGCTTAATTTCGGCTCACAAGCCGGGCTGCACTTCGCCTTCGATGGCGCGCTGCTGGTGGGCGACGCGGCCGGCTTCATCAATCCCATCACCGGTGGCGGCATCCACAACGGCATGATCTCCGCCGAACTGGCCGCCAAAACGGCCCACGAAGCCCTGACGGCCGGCAGCACCGCCCTGAGCCAGCTAAAAATCTACGAACAACGCTGCCGCAAAGAGCTGCTGCCCGGTCTGCGCCGCTCCTACAACTACCAGCGCATTCTGATCCATTTCCCGGCCCTGGTTGACTTTCTCATCCAACGCGGCCGGGAAAACAGCGAGTTGGTCAAAATTTTCCTGAGCAAGTTGTAACACGCAGCAAGAAGCTTTCATGGGATAGGATGAGTCGAGTCTGGCGATATCTGGTTTTGCTGCTGGCAATAGGCGCGCTTGGTGGATTGGCGACCTGGTGGGCGTTGCCCTGGGTGGTAGAAGCGCTGCCAGGGCGGGTACAGCAGCGGCTGCCCGATCAGGTGTTGGCGCTGGCCAGCACACCTCTGCCTACGGCGCTGCCCGCGCCCACGATGGACAGGTTGCGGGCAACGGCCGTCATCACCATCCCCACGCTGCCCCCACCCACTGCCACGCCCTCGCCGACCAGCCAGCCGATCCACCAACCCACCGTCCAGCCAACCCGCCAACCCACTGCCACCCCTTCGGCCACACCCTTGCTAACGGCCGTGCGCCTGACCGGCCTGGAAATCGTCCCACAAAAATTCAACAACTGCGGCCCGGCCAACCTCAGCCTGGTTCTCAGTTACTACGGCCTGCCCGATGATCAGTTCGATGTTGCGGCCGTCGTCCGCCCCACCTATGACGACCGCAACGTATCGCCAGAAGAGTTGGCGGCTTATGTCAACAACCACACGCCGCTGCGCGCCGCTCTGTATCGCGGCGGCCGCCGGGAAATCTTGCAACAGCTTTTGGCCGCCGGGTTCCCGGTCATCGTGGAAAAAGGGCTGCTGCCCAGCGAATGGGAAGGCTGGATGGGCCATTACCTGACGCTAATCGGCTACGACGACGCCGAACAGGTGTTTATCAGCCTGGATACTTTCCTGGGGCCGTGGGACAGCAGCGGCCGTTTAGACAGCTACGAAAGCTTTGCCGATTATTGGTCGCATTTCAACAACGCCTTTCTGGTGATTTACCCGCCGGAAGCGGCCGATCAGGTGGCCGGCATCGTCGGCCAGACGATGAGCAGCCCGCTGACGATGTGGCAGCACGCCGCCGAGCAGGCACAGCAGCAAACCATCGCCGCGCCAGACAATGCCTTTGCCTGGTTTAACCTGGGCAGCAGCCTGACACGATTGGGAACGCTCACCGGCGAAACCGCCTATTACCAAAACGCAGCGGCGGCGTTTGATCGGGCGCGGGCGGTTGGGCTGCCCTGGCGGATGTTGTGGTATCAGTTCGAGCCGTATGAGGCGTATCTGGCAATCGGCCGTTA
>CALFEW010000749.1 GCA_937958365.1 uncultured Chloroflexota bacterium
GGTTTCATTCTCAAATTCGTAGCCAGGGCCGCCCCCACCCGTGCCGGTGGGATCGCCGCCCTGAGCCATGAATCCTTCCAGCACGCGGTGAAAGGTCGTGCCATCGTAAAAGCCCTGGTTTGCCAGGAATACAAAGCTGTTCACGGCCAGCGGAGCCACGTCGGGGAAAAGGCGCAGGCGCATTTCCCCTTTGGCAGTGGTGATGACGGCTTCGTAGCTGGCGGTGGGATCAATCGTCAGCGGTGGCGGCGCATCAAAGAAGTTGTTGCGGGCGGCGGGGGATAGTTGGGCCAACGGCCGTTCCCCCTCCAACGATACTGGCTCCGATGCTTCTGGGGTGGGCGTGGGCATGGGCGTGGGCACGGGAGCCGGTTCGCCGGTTAGCTCCGCCAACAACGTTTGCACCTGCCCGGCCGATTCGGCCGGAACCAGCGCCAACGCCTGCTGGGCTTCCACAATCGCTTGCTCCAGGTCGCCCGCATCGCGGTGCAGCGTCGCCAACAAATAATCCACCTGCCAGGGAGCAATCGCGCCGCTGGTGTTCAGGTTACGCACTTCTTCATACGCGGCAATCGCCCCGGCCGTATCGCCCACTTCCTGGCTCAACTGGCCTGCGCGCAGCCAGGCCTGCAAATTGGTGGGGTCCAATTCCAGGCCGCTCTTGATGTCGGCCAGCGCCCGTGCATAAAAATCTTGCTTTTCGTCCTCAGGCAGTTCCGCCGCGCAACTGACCAGCGCATCCGAACGGCCGAAAAAGTTGGCTTCGTAGTAGGTATCCACGGCGATGGCCTCATCGTAAATCGCCAGCGCTTTAGCGCAATCGTTTTGCAGCGAGAAGGCCAGCCGGGCGTATTCGTTCCGAATCACCGAATTTTGTGGACTGAGCGACAACGCTTCCTGGTAATACGTTTCGGCGTCGGTCAGATGGCCGGCGCGTTTGGCGGCGTCCTGGCTTGTTTCGGCCCAACGGGTGTTCAGGCGGGCCAGGTTGGCAGTGTGATCGGTATTCAGCGGGTTAATGTCTTGCGCCAATGCCAGTTGCGCGGCCGCCTCGTTCAGAAGCGTCTCTTTTTCAGCCAGGTCTTCGGTCAGCGTGGAACGCTCCAGATAAGCGCGACCCAGGAACAGGTAATAAAAATCCTCGCGTGGGGCCATGGCGATGGCCTTGTTGTAAATGGCAATGGCGACGTCCCATGCCTGCGGATCTCGCTGCTGTCCAG
>CALFEW010000750.1 GCA_937958365.1 uncultured Chloroflexota bacterium
TTCGGTAATCCGTGTTCGGTAGTCTGTAGGGCGCTACCTCTGGTAAACGCCATCGGAATACGGCATACGGAATACGGAATACGGGCTTCGAGTTACGGGTACTACGGCCGTTGCAGTTTCCCCAACAGTTCTATCATGTCTGCCGGTAGCGGCGCGGTCAGTTGGACGATACGGCCGTTTGCCGGATGCACCAACTCGGTCGCCGCACAATGCAAAGCCTGCCGGGCAATCAGCGCCATCTCGCCCTGGTGGCGGCCTTCCTGCCGCCAGGCCAGGTAGGCCGCGTCGTCCATCGCGTACAGCGCATCGCCGACAATGCGGTGGCCGAGGGCCGCCAGATGCACGCGAAGCTGGTGGGTGCGCCCGGTGTGCGGACGCAGTTCCAGCAAAGCATACTCTCGGCCAAAGGTTTGTAGAACGCGGTAATGGGTGACGGCCGTTTTCCCTCCTTCTACCACGCCATACCGGGTGATTTCGCCGCCCGCTACTTTGCCTATGGGCAGATCAATCACCCTTTCTGCCGCCGCAGGCGCGCCCACCACAACCGCCAGGTACGTTTTAACCACCTGGCCGCGCTCAAACTGCCGCGCCAGCGCGGCCACCGTTTCCTTGTCTTGCGCTACCACCACCACTCCAGATGTATGGGCATCCAGCCGATTCACCAACTGCGCCTCCGGGTAAGGCGGTTGATGCTGGTAACGCAGGTGATACATCAGGTTGGCCGTGACAAATTTGCCCAGGCTGTGGACGCGCAAGCCGGCCGGCTTGTTGATGCCCAGCAACCATTCATCTTCGTAAATGATGGTGTAGTCGAAGTTTACGCTGGCCGGGGTGAAATCGGGCAGGTCGCAGGCCACCACGTCACCCTGCGTCACCAGGGTATCTGCCTGACCGGGAAGATCGTTGCAGAAGACACGGCCGTCACTCACCAGTTCCCGCCAACCATCGAGCGAGCGGTACGTAAACCGCGCCGCCAGATAATCAGCGATGGGAACCTGCTTAAACGCCGCCGTGACTTTTGAGGATACACGCATGGGGCAGTTTTACCGTTTTTCTTGGAAACAAACCAGTGAGGCGTGTTTCGTATTCCGAACACGGAATACGGTTTACGGAATACGGAACACGCCCCCCGCTCCCCTTTCCCCCTTTTGCCAAAGTCCAGTAGAATACAGGCATGTCTAAACGACTGGCGCTTCTCATCGGGCACACCGCTTACCAGGACGGCCGTTTGCTTCCAGCCCATGAGGGCAGCGGCGACGTAACAACGTTGGCCGAAACCCTGCGTGACCCGCGACACGGCCGTTTCGACCACGTGACCACCCTGCTAGACAAAACGGCCGTAGACGCCCAACTCGCCATCGCCGCTTTCCTGGACCAACTCCTCACCGCCGACGACCTGATCTTGCTCTATTTCGCCGGTCACTGCCTGCTCACCACCGATGACGTTTATCTGGCCGCGGCCGACACCTTCACCGAGAAGTATCTGGACGTGACTACCATCCAGGCCGATTTTGTCAAGCGGCGCTTGAACTACTGCCCGGCGCAGGCCATTTTGGTGGTGGATTGTCTCTACAGCCCGTTGGGCGATGGGCCGGAGCTGGATGCCACGCGCCTGTTCCGGCGGGCGTTTGGCGGACCAACCTGGGCGACGTTGGTAGCGGCTGCCGCCACCGACCAGCCTTCGGCTTTTACTCAGGCGCTCACCGGCGGATTGCGCCACTTCGCCGCCGACGCTGACGGCGACGGCCGTTTAACCGTGCAGGAATGGGCCGCGTATGCCCAGGCGCAAACGGCCGTTCCCTGCCAGACATGGGCGACGGCGGCGCAAGAAGGGTGGGTGGTAACGGCCGTTTCCCCCGCCGGACTTGCGCCCATCCTCCCCGTTCCGCCGCCGATTGAGGCTGCTCCAGCCCTGAGTGAGCCATCACCGCTGGCCGCCACGCCAGACAGCCGCCGTAACGTCGGCATCGCCGCTCTGGTTGTGTTGATGTTCTTGATGCTGGCCGGGTGGTATGTCATCGGCGGCGGCTTTGATCTGGCGGATGGTTCTGACGCCGTGGCGTCACCGACAGGCGACACGGCCGTTCTAGCCGCGCAGCCATCGGCCAGCGCCACGCCTCAGCCTACAGACGTGGTGACGGCAACGGCCGTTACCCCTGCTGCCACACCGTCCGCCACACAAACGACGCTTGCGGCAACCGAATCCCCCACCGCAAACGCCTCATCGCCTGCGGCGACCACGCCTCCAACGTCGACCGCACCACCAGCGGCGACCATGTCGCCCACGGCCACCCCATCACCGACGATAACCCCGTCACCGACGACCACGCCCACCGCCACCGCCATTCCCACGCCGCTGCCGATGGAGATTGTGGCGCAGGCAGCTTTTCTACGCGCCGGGCCGGGGACCAACTACCGGATTATCGCTTTTCCCCCACGCGGCACGCAGGTAACGGCCGTTGGCCGCAACACCGACGCCACCTGGTACAACGTCATCCTGCCCGACGGCGGGCGCGGCTGGCTCTACACCGACGTCGTGCGCCCGGCCGACGCGGCTGCCGCCCCCACGCTGCCCATCGCCGCCACCATCCCCGCCCCGGTGGATGAGTTTTACGATTTCCTGGCGCAAAATACCGGCAGCACGCTCATCGCCCAGGTTTACCACGCTTACGTGGGCACACGCGGCGACGACGCCACCCTACGCGCCCGCGTGCTGCCCGAAACCGACCAGATTCAGGTCCGCTATCTCAGCGGTACGGAGCTGGGGTTGGGGTTACTCATCGTCGAGTTCTCCCGCCCGGTCGCCGGCGACGCCTACACCAGTACCGGCGTCGAATTTTGCATGGTAGACGCCGCCGGTGAAGCCTTTCACTGCCAGACCTTCCCCGCCCGCAAAGAGTGGTAATCACAAGGCTGGAGATTCGTCCAGCCCCTATCCTTGTTGTGGCACAGTCAATCCCACTTCATTAGTGGCGTAGTTCGGTAAAACGCCGCCAGCCAGCGGATTGTTCAGGCGCGCGCGCAGCAATTCACCCCAAATGTCGCGGTAATCGGCGGTAAAGACCCAAAATCAGGAGATTTTGCCAATGGCGATGGCTTTATGGCAAACTTTCCCACCTGACTAATGTCATCTGCCTTTGATCAATCGCAGTCATTAAAATGAAAACGGTGATACAACAGGCAGTCTGTTTAAGAACTCTGAAAGAGACCACAGAGGGCGCGAATGAAGCGGATTTTTGTGGATAGATGTAGAAAATTTGGGCATGGTTCAGTTCAGATGATATGTCCTTTACAATTTGTAGCCGCGGTATCCT
>CALFEW010000751.1 GCA_937958365.1 uncultured Chloroflexota bacterium
GAACCTTTGGCAGAAACGGCCGTTCCCTTTTCTCCCTTCGCCTCGCGCTTTTCACACATCCGGCGCTGGTGGTGGCTGCCCTTCTTGTTTGGCTGCCTGGCGGCGCTGATCTGGGTGTGGGCCGACGGCCGTGAAGTGTGGAGTCCGATTACGGCCGTAGACGCCAACCAGGCCCGCGCCAACACCACCCCACCCATCCCCCAGGATACCCTGCGCCTGGAGCAAACCATCACCCCCGGCCGTGACGGCCTGTCCGAAGTGGAACTGCTCCTGTCTGGAAGCAGCGGTGACGGCTCCCTTTTGCTCCAGCTTTCCGACGCCAACAGCGATCTGATTGCCGAAAAACAACTGGACACACGTTCCCTCGCCCATAATCAAACTGCCCTGCTCGCCTTCGCGCCGCAAATCCACTCCGCCGGGCAAACCTACACGCTGCGCATCAGCGGCAGCGCGGACAACCCCATGACCGTGTGGGGCTACGATCAGGACGTGTACGCCGGGGGCGCGCTGTGGCTGCGAACCGGGCCGCTGGACACCGAGATTCCAGCCACCAGCGCCCAGGATTTGCGCTTTACCACTCGCTACCAGCTTACCTGGGGCCAGGCGTGGCGGCTCTTAGGCGCGACGTTGGCCCAGGCCGGAACGCTCTTTGGCGCGGCGCTGTTGTTTTTGCCGCTGCCTGGCGTGCTGCTGCTGTTGGTCGGTCCGGCTGCCTGGCGGCGCTGGGATGCCCTGGCCTGGCTGGGTGTGGCCCTGACGGCGGGCATCTCCGGGTGGGCTGTGTTGTGGCAGTGGGTATCGTTGTTGCACGGCCGTTTCTCTGGCGGCCTATTATGGCTGCTGGTCATTGGCGGCTGGCTGCTGGCTTTGGCGCTTTGGGGATTTCGGATTTCGGATTTCGGATTTCGGATTTCGGAAATCCGAGGCCCGAAATTGCATAAAGAACACCTGGCTCTGCTCCTCCTGCTGCTGGTGGGTTTTGCTGTGCGCCTGCTGGCGGTACGCGATCTGGCTTTTGCGCCGTGGGTGGATGCCAGCCGTCATGGGTTGATTACGGCCGTTATGGTCGAAAAGGGCACAATCCCTGATAACTACGACCCCTATCTGCCGGTGGACCACTTTCCGTACCACTTTGGCTTCCACACCCTCTCCGCCAGCCTGGCTTTGATGACCGGCGCGCCGCTGGCTTCTTTGCTGCTTTACCTGGGCCAACTGCTCAATGCGCTGGTTCCCTTAGCGATTTATACCGCGGGCTGGCTGTTCACGCGCCGCCGCCGCGCCGGGCTGGTCGCCGCCTTCCTGACGGCGCTGCCCTTTTTCTTCCCCGCCTACTACCTCTCCTGGGGACGGATGACGCAGTTGACGGCCGTTCTCCTCATGCCGGTCTTGTTGGGCCTGACGTGGCAGTTGGTGCGCGGCGGGTGGGGATGGCGGCGCGTCTGGTGGCTGGTGGGGTTGTTGGCGGCCGGTATGTTCCTGGTTCATTTTCGCGTCTTCCTGTTTTATCTGCCCTATGCGCTCATTGTCTGGCTAATTAGTTGGGGACGGCACGGCCGTTGGCTGGCCGCCGCGACGGCCCTGGCCGTTGTGCTGGTGGGACCGCACATGCTGAACCTGCTGCGCGTCACCGAGCCGGCTGAAACGGTGCAGCGCAGCATCGAAAACTACAACACCTTCCCGGTAGCCTATCTGAACGTGGCCTGGGAACGGCCGTTTCTCTATCTGGCCGGTGGCGCGTTGGTGCTGCTGCTTATTCCGGCGCTGCGCCGCCACCGTTGGACCACCGCGCCGTTGGCGCTGGTGGGCTGGGTGGCCGTGCTGTTCATTTTGTTGTCCGGCGAACGGCTTGGTTTGCCGGAAACTTCGCTCATCAACATTAACAGCATGTACATCTCGGTCTTTATCCCGCTGAGTTTGTTCCTGGGCATCACCGCCGACCAGTTTTGGCGCTGGCTGCAGCGGCGGCGCTGGGTTTTGCAGGCGGTGGGCTGGTTTATGACGGGCGTGGGGGTAACGGCCGTGTTCATCTTCGGCGTCCATCAACAAATCGTCGTCCTCAACAATCAGACGGTGCTGGCGCATCCGGCCGACGCGGTCGGGCTGGCCTGGTTAGACGAAAATCTGCCGCCCAACGCCAAAATCGCGGCCAACAGTTGGTTGTGGTTGGGAGCAACCTGGGCGGGCAGCGATGGCGGGGCCTGGATTTTGCCCCTCACCGGGTTGGAAACGACCATGCCTCCCATTGACCACGTCTACAACCGCGATTATTTTCTGGAAATTCGAGAGTTTAACCAGGCAGCCACCGATATGCCCGATTGGGCCGATCCGGCGGCAACCGATTGGCTGCGGGAGCAGGGTGTGACCCACGTTTACGTGGGCGTGCGCGGCGGCTTTTTCGATCCGGCCACACTGGCGCGCAACCCAAACATGCGTTTGCTTTACAGTCACGATGGGGTTTTTGTTTTTGCGGTAGGTGAATGAGAGGATTTCGGATTTCGGATTTGATTTGGCTATTGACCATTCCAGACGGCGAAATCCAGCGCCCAAATGCGAATAACCGTGTCTTTGTCGCCCAGAGTCGCCAGCAGGTTGCCGTTGGGCTGGAAAGCCAGACCGGCAAAGGCAAAAGACGAGTGTGATTCGTCCAAAATAGCCACCGTTTGCCAGTCAGCGCAGCGCCACAGGCGCACCGTGCCATCCACCGATTTGCTGGCCAGGAATTGATCGTTCGCGGCGAAGGAAACGGCCGTTACCTCTCCCTTGTGTTCTGTCAGCGTCGTCAGTAGTTCGCCGCTTTCCGGCTGCCAGAGGCGTACCGTCCCGTCGTGGCTGCCGGAAGCCAGCATCTGGCCGTCCGCCGTCAGCGCCAGCGACAGCACCTCGCCCTTGTGGCCGGATAACGTGCGCAGGCGGCTGTGCCCGGCCACATCCCAGACATTCACCAACCCATCGCCGGCGCCGGAAATGACGAAACGGCCGTCTGGACTGATCACAATGCAGCCGATGCGCCCACTGTGGCCGCGCAAGGAGGTGATTTCGGTCTGTGTCGTCAGGTCCCAAAATTTAAGCGTCTGATCATACGCGCCGGAGACGGCCAGACGGCCGTCTGGCGAAACAGCCACGGCGTAGACGTAATCCTGATGGCCGCGCAAAGTTTGTGGCCGGGACAGACCTTCTACGTCCCAGATTTTGAGGGAATTTTTGGAGGCCGAGATGATTTGCCGATTGTCTGGCGTGACGACAACGGTAAACACGGAGCCGCTGTAACCTACGATCTCGCGTATTTCTTTGCCGGTGCTGGCATCCCACAGGCG
>CALFEW010000752.1 GCA_937958365.1 uncultured Chloroflexota bacterium
CAGACGGCCGTTGTAGCGGAGGATAACGGCCGTTTCCGGCGTCATCATTTCACCATCGCGCACTTCGATGGCCCGGTCGCTGAGCAAATCGGTGTAACGGCCGTCCGGCAGCGGCGTAGCCATCACCTCTTCCACGCCGCCGACGTTGAAGACGCCGTACAGTCCGTCCTGTTCATTTTGCCAGATGGCGCTGATGGCGGGGGCCGCCGTGACAATCTCAAACTGCCCATCCACCTGCGCCGGTTCTTTTTTAAGCTGGCACAGGCGCGTCAGGAACGATTGCAAGGCGTAATCGCGCCAGATGATTTTGTCCACGTCGAACAGGTTGGGCGTGTGGGTGTTTTCCGATTCTTGCCCGGCGTAGATGAGAAACGCGCCTTCGTTGAACGCCTGGAAGGCGGTCCAGGCCAGGGCCTGTGCCCGGCTGGGGGCCTGCCGCATGATGCGCGGCTGGTCGTGGTTTTCTACGCAGCGCATTTTGATGGTGTGGGCGGGGTAAATGCCGGCCTGGAATTGCAGCAGCGAGACATACGTGGGCACGGCCGTGGGGTCGGTAACGGCCGTTACCCACGTCGGCCAGAGGTCGTAATCGTAGCTCAGGTCGAACGCCTGGTGGATTTCGCCGTCGGATTGGGCCATCAGGCTGCGCCGCCGCCGGTCAATGACAAAGCTGGTGTGGACCGATTCGGCCAGCCAGATCACATCGGGTTTGAGGGCGGCCACTTCTTGCCGGGCGCGCAGCCAGAAATCCAGCGGCACAATGGAAGCCACGTCACAGCGGAAGCCATCCACGCCCAGTTCTACCCACCCTTTGAGCGACGCGATCAGGTAATCCCACAGGGCGGGATCGTCGTAGCGCAGGTCTATGACGTCGCTCCATTCAGGCACGGTGGTGACGGGACGGCCGTTTTCGTCCTGATGGAACCATTCGGGATGCTCTTGCACCAACACCGAGTCGTGGGCGGTGTGATTGTAAACGACGTCAATCATCACCTTCAGGCCGAGGGCGTGGGCGTATTGGCACAGCAGGCGAAACTCTTCCTTCGTGCCGTATTCGGGATTCACATCGCGGTAATCGCGGATGGAATAGGGGCAGCCCAGCGACCCTTTTTTGTTGAGCTGGCCGATGGGATGAATGGGCATGAACCAGACCACGTCCACGCCCATGCTGCGGATACGGGGCAGATCGGCCGTGACGTCGGCGAAGGTTCCGGAACGGCCGTGATTGCGTACATAAATTTCGTACAACACCAGATTGCGATAAGTTTTGTGACTGTTTTGTGCCATAAGTTTCCTCTTACATATCCAACGACATAGGCGCTTATTTTCATACAAATTCCAGATTTTTTCCATTGCCTCGCCTGGGCAGAGCCAGGATAATGGACGCATGGAAGCTGAATACCACCGCCAGATGATTCAAGAAGCGCTCGCGGCTCATTTTTCACCGGCCGATTTGCAGACGATTACCCAGGCCAATTTGGGCCAGGACAGCCTGCTGGGTCTGCTGCGGCCGGTCTACCATTTTGATGACAGTGAGTTTGTCGCCAGCGAGGCGTATGTAACCCAGCAGCGGCAAACGGCCGTCCGCGCCATCACCGGCCAACAGGATAGGACAGCCGCTTTGCAGGCGTTTGGTCGGCTGCTGCACGGCCGTCAGGATTTTTACGCGCATTCCAATTGGGTTTCGCGCTGGGTAGAAACGCAAGGTGGCCCGGCCAACTGCCACCCGGAAGATACGCCCATCTGCCTGGATACAACGGCCGTGCCCGGCCTGATCTCTGGGCGGGCGGCCATTCCCCTGTACCTGCTTTACCGCGTGCCTCTGCTTGGCCCGCTGGTGCAGCGGCTCTATTTTCCACCGGACATCCACGACGCCATGCACCTGGATCATCCAGGGCGCGGCCCATTGTTCCCCTTTGCCATCGCCGCCGCCACCCGGCATACGCAGGTAGAACTGGATTTGTTATTGGCTGAATTAGAGAAAGTGGGCGGAGAAACGGCCGTAAAGCATCTCCTGGGCAACACAACAAAGATTAAAGATTGAAGATTAAAGATCACCTCCCAATCTCCAATCTCCAATCTTTAATCTTTAATCTTCAATCCGAAATCCGAAATCCGAAATCCGAAATTCCCCTACGCTGCCACCTTTTCGGTCATCAGCACCGCCTCGATGTGGGTCATGGCCCAATCAATCT
>CALFEW010000753.1 GCA_937958365.1 uncultured Chloroflexota bacterium
GCTTCACAAATTCATGTATCTCTTGATCTGCCGCAAGATCACGTTCAGGCAATTGTAGAAGACAACGGGAGTGGCTTCAACGTGGATGAGACCTTGAATGCAAACAACCGTACAATTGGCCTGTCTTCTTTGCGTGAACGTATTGAAATGCTGAGCGGCGACATGAAAATTCAAAGCCGAATGGGGCATGGCACACGTGTTGAATTTACGATCCCCATCACTTCTGACGTCTTTTAAGTGATTGAGGAATTGGGAAACTGCAAATCCAATTTTCAGTACCACGCTCCTATTGCGATTCAGGTCATAAATAGCTATCCTATTACTAAATATCTTATTAAGTTCTTTTTAGATTTATTTGGAGGTATAACAAAATGTTATTTTTACAACGTGAAGATGGTCAAGGTTTGGTAGAATACGCATTGGTTCTCGTTCTGGTGGCTGTTGTCATTATCGCCATTTTGACCCTGCTGGGTCCCCAGATCGGTAACGTCTTCAGCAAAATCACCTCTGGCCTCGGCTAAACTGAGACTATTGACGATATTGTTGATTAGTAATTAGTATGAAACAGGACCCTATCATTTGATAGGGTCCTGTTTGTTTGTATGGACGTTGGTTAGGCAATATGACCTGACTGCGATACAATCTCTCTTGCTTCATCATTGCCATAACATCGTAAAAGGCACCCAACATAATAGGTTAAAATACCCATTTACCCCTATTGACAATACTTAGGATCATAGTAAGATGATTTTAGTTCAATGGGCAAATGATAAAACGGTATCTTTTAACATATGGGCTTTTGCTTCTTCTCCCTAATTAGAGTCAACCCCACTATTTCACTATCCACAGTGTTGAAGTCTTCGATGCCTGTCTGGTTTATTGCCAGTTTTGTTTTTACTTTAATCCAAACTAATCTAGTGGAACGATAATGTCAGAAACTATTCGCGTATTAATTGTTGATGATCTCCCGGAAACCCGAGAGAATGTCCGTAAGCTGTTGCAGTTTGAGTCTGATATTGAGGTGATTGGTCAGGCTGGAACTGGTGAACAAGCCGTTGATATGGCTCAGGAGCATCGGCCGGACATTATCTTGATGGATATTAATATGCCGGGCATTGATGGGATTGGGGCCAGCCAAAAGATATCAGAGTTGGTACCGACGACTCAAATCATCATTATGTCGGTGCAAAGTGATTCTGATTATTTGCGCCGGGCCATGTTGGCCGGCGCTCGTGATTTCCTGACTAAGCCGTTTGGCGGGGATGAGTTAGTCGCTGCTGTTCGTCGAGTACATGCCAAACGGCCGTTGATGCGATCAGGGCCGGTGGTGGGACAAACGGCCGTACGCCCAGGCGTTCCCCAGCCGGTTGTTGCTCCAGCCGAGGGCTATATGTTAGCTGTTTTTAGCCCAAAAGGTGGGAGTGGTTGCACAACTCTAGCTATTAACATGGCAATATCCCTGGCTGCCAGCGAACATCGCACCATACTTGTAGACGGCAGTTTGCAGTTTGGCGATGTCGCCGTCATGCTCAATATGAAACCGGTGACAAGCGTTGTTGATCTGAGCGCACGCGATGGTGAAATTGATTCCGACCTCATTAGCAGCGTTGTCCAGGTCCATCGCAGCGGATTACACGTACTCATGTCGCCGCCTCGCCCCGAAATGGCGGATGTCGTTACTGAGGCCAGTCTAAAGATATTATGGGCAAGCCTGCGACAAATATATGATTACATCATCGTTGATACTACATCCAGCCTCAATGATATCGCCTTATCAATTCTGGATGAGGCAGACCGGATTTTATTGGTCACTCAGCAAAACCTCCCCAGTCTGAAGAATGTCAGCCGCTTTTTTGATCTGGCTCAGAGCCTTGAATATCAGCAGAAAAAAGTCTGGCTGGTAGTTAATCGCATGACAGTGAAGCAAGGAATTTCTGTCAAAGATATCAGTGAAACCCTGAAGCGGCCGGTTCTTATGACCATCCCCGAAGATGACGTGACTGTCAGCGCCGCCATTGATCAGGGTGTGCCCGTCGTCTCTGGCCCCAATAAGAAACGGCCCGTTGGCCTGGCTATGGTGAAACTGGCCGAAACCGTTACCAGCCAGTTGAACAAAGAAAAAAGCGAAGGCACAAACGGTGAGGCAGTAAAAGCCGATGCGAGTGGATTATTCGGACGCTTATTTGGCAAGCGTTAAGTTGGAGGATACTGGTGTCACTCTTAAAGCGAATTGAACAAAACCAACAACAACCTGCCCCAACAGAAGCACAATCATCAAAATTGCAAGAACTGCGGGTAAAACGCTCGTCTCCGGCTGCCGGTTCACGGGATGCTTACGTGGATTTGAAGAACCGAATCCAGCAAAAGTTGATTTCCGAACTTGATCCGGGCATGGATATTACAAAGACGGCCGAAGTGCGCTCCACAATTCGTGAAATGTTTGAGACGATGTTGGAGGAAGAAAGCATCGTTCTCACCCGCAATGAAAAGCTTCGTTTATTTGAATCCATTGTTGCTGAAATTCTGGGTTATGGCCCGCTCGAACAATTTTTGCAGATGGATGGTATCACTGAAATTATGGTGAACGGTCCAGAGCACGTTTATATTGAGTCGGGTGGTAAATTGCAGCGGACGAACGTTACTTTTGAAGATAACGATCATCTACTCCGAATTATTGATCGTATCGTGGCTCCTTTAGGGCGGCGCATTGACGAAGGTTCACCAATGGTGGATGCACGTTTGCCGGATGGCTCCCGCGTGAATGCCGTTGTGCCGCCCATTTCGTTGAATGGAGCATCGCTGACCATTCGTGTGTTCTCCAAAATCCCATTCACTGTAGAAAACCTGATAGAGTTTGGAAGTATTACGCCGGAGGCCGTTGAATTCTTGAAGGCCTGTGTGATTTCCAAACTAAACGTGCTGGTCTCCGGGGGTACAGGCTCCGGTAAGACGACACTTTTGAATATCCTATCCAGTTTCATCCCTGATGGGGAGCGCATCGTCACCATAGAAAACGCGGCTGAATTGCAGTTGCGTCAGGAACACGTTGTGACTTTGGAATCGCGGGCCGCTAATGTGGAAGGACGAGGGTCCGTGACGATTCAAGACCTGGTGATCAATTCGCTGCGTATGCGCCCCGACCGGATTATTGTTGGTGAGGTTCGTGGCGGTGAAGCGCTGGACATGTTGCAGGCGATGAATACAGGCCATGATGGCAGTATGACGACGGGTCATGCCAACAGCACGCGAGACATGTTGGCTCGTTTGG
Organism: uncultured Chloroflexota bacterium; assembly: GCA_937958365.1. Classification (GTDB taxonomy): domain Bacteria; phylum Chloroflexota; class Anaerolineae; order Promineifilales; family Promineifilaceae; genus Leptovillus. Next base: position 3,269 of record CALFEW010000753.1, read on the forward strand.
AGACAATGGTGCTGATGGCCGGTATGGATTTACCACATCGGGCTATTCGCGAGCAAGTCGCTTCGGCCATCAATTTGATTGTTCATCAAGATCGCTTAAGAGATGGTACACGGAAGGTCATATCTATTAGCGAAATCCAGGGTATGGAAGGCGATGTCATCACCACTTCGGAAATATTCCGGTTTGAGCAGTCCAGCATTGAAGATGGCAAGGTAATTGGGCGGCTGCGCCCAACGGGATTGAGACCGAAATTCATGTGGAAGCTTCAGGAATCGGGAATTATGCTGCCGCCATCAATTTTTGGGATTGGCGCGCGCAGCAGACGGTAGATCAAGAAGGAGTATGTGGCTATGCCTCCCTTACTTTTACTCTTATTAGCTGCTGCATCTTTATTAGTCGTGTTTGGCGCTGGCATTGCTCTTGTGACTGGCGGCAGTCGGGGCAACGTGGATAAGCGTCTGGAGCAGTTTGTTGGGGCCACAGATGTGGTGGACGTTGTTGAGGAGATAGAGGCGGATCGCGGGGACGATCTGGCAGATCGCCTGGATACGGCGCTTTCTGGGCGCGGCTTTTTTGCACCCACGAAAGAACGTATTGCCAAGGCGGACCTTAAATTGAGGGTGACCGAATATATTGTCTTGGTCATTTTGAGCGCGATAGGGGTAGGTGTTGCGACTTACTTTGTCATGAATCGTGCGTTTCCGGTGGCATTAATTGGCGCATTGGTGGGTATGCAATTGCCCAAGTATTATGTTTCTTTTGCGGCTGGCAAGCGAATGCGCGCTTTTGATAATCAGTTAAGTGATACGCTAAATTTGTGGGTGAATGCGCTGCGTTCTGGTTATAGCGTATTGCAGGGCATGGAAGCCATTGCGACGGAACTGCCGCCACCGGTCTCTCGTGAATTTGAGCGAGTGGTGCAGGAAGTTCGTCTGGGTCTGGGTCTGGAAGAAGCTTTGGCGAATATGTACCGACGTGTGCCGAGTGAGGACCTGGATTTGATTATTACGGCCGTTAACATTCAGCGCGAAGTCGGTGGCAACCTGGCCGAAATTCTGGATACCATCAGCTTCACCATCCGTGAGCGTGTTCGCATTAAAGGCGAAATTCGCACACTCACCGCTCAGGGACGCATTTCCGGGTGGGTTGTTGGCTTATTGCCCCTGGCTCTGGCCGGCGTACTATATGCCATTAATGGCGAATATATGAGCCAGCTCTGGGAAAAAGACAAGCCCTGGGTACTGGAACCTTATCTCCCCTGTGGTTGGGTGGTAGTCGGTAGCGGCCTTTTCATGATGCTCATGGGTATGTTAGCCATTCGGAAGATTGTAGATATCGAAGTCTAAGAAAGCGTGAGCAACCTGTACTTTGTCTAGAATCTCGCTTACCTAAACCAGACTGATTGTCAGGCTGTCCAACATCTGGCAATTAGCTGAAAACGGAGAAAAACGATGCCTTTGCTGCTATTACTCCTGATCGCCGTAGTGGCTATAGTTATTATAGGCGCCAGTTTCATGCTGCTCCGTCGTGCAGAAGAAGACCCATTATCAGCCCGTATTGATGAGTTCGCCGCCCGTGAAGAAGTGGTCTCAATTGAAGACATTGAGCTTTCAATGCCTATCTCAGACCGTATTTTTGTGCCCATTGTCAGGAAGATCAGCGATTTTGTGGTGCGCTTCACGCCGCAGACCACTCTGGATCGTACAGCCCGACAATTGGAATTAGCCGGCAATCCACGCAATATGTCTGCGGCCGAATTTTGGATTATACGAGGCGTGGCAACCGTGGCATTGGGCGGCCTGATCTTCTTGATGATGACCCGCAATGGGGCAGAACCCACCAAGCGCATTTTGTATGCATTAGGCGGCGCTGCTCTGGGTAATTATTTGCCCGCCATGTTTCTCCGTTCGATGGTTGACCGGCGTAAACAAAGCATTCTCAAGAAATTGCCCGATGCCCTTGATCTGATGACGATTTGTGTGGACGCGGGTCTGACCTTTAACGCGGCCATGCAAAAAGTAAGTGAAAAATGGGACGATCCACTTTCGGATGAATTTGGCCGGGTGATTTACGAAATGCAGTTGGGCAAGTCTCGAAGGCAGGCGCTCAAAGATATGTCGGACCGCACCGACGTGCCGGACGTTACCAGTTTTATTGCGGCCATCTTGCAGGCGGAACAATTGGGCGTGGGCATTGGTAAGGTGCTGCGCATTCAGTCTGAACAAATGCGCGTGCGCCGTCGACAGCGGGCGGAAGAGCGCGCTCAGCAAGCGCCGGTAAAAATGACCTTTCCATTGGTGTTCCTGATTTTTCCCTCGATCTTCATTGTGTTGTTGGGACCGGCAGGCATTCAGGTTGCGCGCAGCGATGCTCTTAAAGGCTTGACCGGTTAATCTGGAAGGTTTTTGCGTCTACGTTGGGTTACAGCGAACGATTTTGCTGTAACCCTTATTTTATATACAGGCGAATCGTTGCTAACTGGAGAATTCAAACATGTCGCCTACGTCCTGGCTTTTGCAAGTCAGGAATCTGACACATAATTTTTTGGATTTTGCCTTTCCGCCTGTTTGCGCCAGTTGCCAAAAGGTGGGTGAGCTTCTGTGTGTGGAGTGCCAGGCAAATATTCCCTGGGTGGTTGAACCAATTTGCCCGGCTTGTGGGCGAATTCTGGAACAATCCACCTCCTGTTGTGCTGTATGCCGACGTGAGCCGCTGCCTTTGAAGCAGATTCGCACGGCCGTTATCTTTCAGGGCATCATCCCCCACATCATTCACCAAATGAAATACAACGGCGCTTTTGCTTTGGCAGTTCCCCTGGCCGACATGATGGTTAAAGCCTGGCCGACCTGGCAATGCCCGGTTGATCTCGTCATGCCTGTCCCTCTGCACCCAAAGCGCCAGAAAAAACGAGGCTACAATCAGTCTGAGCTGATTGTGAAGCGGTTTTGCGAATGCCTGACTCTGCCGCCCGATACCCAAAGTTTGCAGCGCGTGCGTTCGACCCCGCCTCAGGTTGGTCTGGACGCCGCAGCCAGAAAATCGAACGTGCATGGCGCATTTGCATTACAGGATAATCGTGTAAAGGGCAAAGACATCTTATTGGTGGATGACGTCTGTACAACAGGCGCAACCCTGGCAGCCGCAACCAACGTCTTGTTGGCTGCGGGCGCCAACAGTGTATCAGCTTATTGTGTGGCACGGGCCATGTAGTAGTGGGATAATAAACCCACATTAAATCCGAGGAGAAACTGAGATGGTAGACGTTTCAATACATAGTCACAACTTAGATGTTACACAGAGACTTGAGAATTATGTGGAGAAGAAGACGGAGCGGTTAGACCGGTATATGCCCAATCTAACCGAAATCCGTGTAGATCTCAGTACTGAAAATGCGCGTAGTGCTGTGGAACGGCAAATAGCACAAATTACTGTCCGCGATGATCGGGGAACGATTTTGCGGGCAGAGGAGCGCAGCAGCGATATTTTTGCCGCTATTGATACGGTGGTGGACAAACTCTACCGGCAAATCAAGCGGTATCGGGGCAAACGGCAGCGGCGATGGCGCGGAACCGGGGTTGACGAGCAGTGGGTAGGTGAACCGCTGCCGGTGGAGGAAGAAGAGGAAGAATCTTCTGAACAAACCATCGTTCGTTATAAGCGGTTTGCCCTTCAGCCGATGTCGGCGGAAGAAGCGATAGAGCAGATGGAACTGCTGGGGCACGATTTCTTTGTGTTCTTCAGCGCGGAAGAGGAAGCCATTAATGTGTTGTATCGTCGTCGTGACGGTAACTATGGCATTTTGCAGCCCGACTTAGACTGAAATTGAAACGACAAGCCTTCCATGCGTTGTGTAACGCGCATGGAAGGCTTGTTCATGTTTATCCAATGGCGCATATTTTGTGTGTTTGTACGGCGAATATATGCCGCTCACCGGTGGCGGCGGCTTTGCTGCGCCAGCGATTGCAGGAGCGGGGCCTGACGGATTGGGTGGTGCGCTCGGCGGGCACGTGGGTGCAGGAAAAACGAGGCGCTTCACAATACAGCGTGGAACTGATGACGGAACAGGGGTTAGACATCACCGCACATCAGGCGGAAATGGTTGACCGGCAGCTTTTGCGGGATGCAGACCTGGTCTTGTGCATGGAAACAGGTCATGCCGAGGCTTTGCGGGTTGAATTTCCCGGATCGGCCGACAAGATTTTCCTGATGAGTGAGATGTTGGGCAAGAAGTACAACATCAACGACCCATACGGCCGTTCCCGTGACGCTTATGAAACGATGGTCAAAGAACTGACAACCATCACAGACGTTGGGCTAGACGAAATTATCGCCAGAGCGGAGAGCCTGGCGGCGGCGCGAGACGTTACCAGCCTTCAATAAATTCGGCCCATTCCTGGTGGTCTTCCAGGTGTGAGCCAAAGCGGTAAACGGCCGTCGGCGCTGGTTCAATCGGTGGATGATATGGCCGCATACTAATCTCGTCCGGCAGCTTCCCCCCCTTTAGACGATTGCAAGATGGACAGGCCGCAACCAGATTGTCCCAAGAGTGGGGGCCTCCCAGGTGGCGTGGTACGACGTGATCAATCGTCAGGTGACGCGATTTACGGCCACAATATTGGCAGGTGTAATTGTCACGTCGCAGAATTTCTCGCTTCGACAGGGAAATGCGCGGGCGTGGACGCTTGATCATGGCGCTGAGTTTGATGACGGAAGGGATTTCAAATTCGGCGGCGCTAGTGCGTAAATAGCCACGGCCGTTCACAAGAATTTCTGCTTTCCCAGCCAGCACTAACGCCAGCGCTCGCTTCGTGTTGCAGACGTGTAGGGGTTCAAAGTTCACATTTAGCAAGAGCACCGGCTCGTGCAAAAGTTCCTCTTTACTCATGACGAAAGTCAGTATACATGGGATAAAAATGTGCGTCAATCCCATATCACATGGCATAGAGTTAAAAATTCGTTAAGAGATGGTTAACTATCATGTTAAAAAACGATCTGCTTTCTTATCTGGATGCTTACTTGCGTTTGGCTGAATTTAAAGACTATGGACCACAAGGGTTGCAGTTGGAAGCAAGCGGCGAGGTGATCCACAAAATTGCTCTGTCCGTGGATACAGCGCCGCCGGTTATTGCTGCCGCCGCCGAGTGGGGCGCGGACATGCTGTTGGTGCATCACGGCATTTTGTGGCGCAGCGTAGAACGGCTGGCCGGGCCATTGGGGCGGCGGGTGCGCATGTTGGTGCAACATGACATCCATCTATACGCTGCTCACCTGGCATTGGATGGGCACGCCGAGGTGGGCAACAATGCCGTGTTGGCCGGCCTGCTCGACGTGGCCGTAGATGGCTGGTGGTGCGCGCCGATGGGGCTGCCGATTGGGGTATGGGGTCGGGCAACGGCCGTTCCTCCGCTCGCCCAATTCGTCCAAAAAATTGAATCGCAGTTGCACACAAACGCCCGCGTGCTGGCCCATGGACCGGAAACCATCTCCCAGGTAGCCATCCTTTCCGGCTTTGGCGCTGACGAGGTTGCCGAGGCCAAAGCGTTGGGCTGCGATACGCTGCTGACCGGCGAGACCTCCCACGCCAATTACTGGGCCGCCGAAGACCACGGCATGAACGTCATCTTTGCCGGCCATTACGCCACCGAAACAGTTGGCGTGCAGGCTTTAGGCCAACATCTGGCAGAGAAATTTGGTCTGGAGGCGAAGTTTTTTGATTTCCCAACGGCTATGTAACGGCCGTCGTCATTTGCTTTATACTTCAAAGGTCGAAATTTTCACGGGTGTTTCCCACACCCACAAAGGAGAAACTATGGCTAACCACCGAACCGATTGGATTTCTGAGGAGATTGCCGGATTAAAAGAAGCCGGTTTGTTTAACGTCATTCGGACCATTGACTCACCGATGGATGCGCGGGTGAAGATAGACGGCCGTTACCTGCTCAACTTATGCGCTAATAATTACCTCGGTCTGGCAAATCATCCCCGCTTGCGCCAGGCGGCGCAGCAGGCCATCGAAACGCACGGCATCGGCCCCGGCGCAGTGCGCAGTATTGCCGGAACCATGTCTTTGCATGTTGAGCTGGAACGGCGTCTGGCCGAGTTCAAGCGCGCCGCTGCCTGCATCACGTTCCAGAGCGGCTTTGCCGCCAACATCGCCACCTTACCGGCCCTTGTTGGGCGCGGCGACGTTATTTTTTCGGACGAGTTGAACCACGCCAGCATTATTGATGGCACGCGCCTGAGCCGGGCAGATGTGGTGCGTTACGCGCACAACGACGTGGACGATTTACGCCGCAAGATTGAAGCGACCACGGAATACGGCCGTCGCCTCATCGTCACCGACGGCGTGTTTAGCATGGATGGCGACATCGCCCCACTGGATAAAATCTGCGATGTCGCCAATGAATATGACATTTTGTTGATGGTGGATGACGCCCATGGTGAAGGTGTGTTGGGCGAAGGTGGGCGCGGCATTGTAGACCATTTTGGGCTGCACGGCCGTGTAGATATTGAAGTCGGCACCCTGAGCAAAGCCTTTGGCGTCGTCGGTGGATTGGTCGCCGGGCGGCAGGAGATTATAGATTGGTTGCGGCAGCGGGGACGGCCGTTCCTCTTCTCCAGCGCCATGACTGTGCCCGACGTCGCCGCCTGTCTGGAAGCCGTCAACGTCCTACAAGAATCCACCACCCTGGTAGACAAATTGTGGGCCAACGCCAAATTCTTCAAAGACGCCATGCAATCCTTCGGCTTCAATACCGGAGCCACGCAGACGCCTATTGTGCCGGTCATGTTAGGCGAGGCCAAATTGGCTCAGGCGTTTAGCCGCCGTCTCTTTGAAGAAGGCGTTTTTGCCATGGCCATTGGCTACCCCACTGTGCCACAGGGCAAAGCGCGCATCCGCGTGATGAATTCCGCCGCTCACAGCCCCGCCGACCTTGAAGAGGCTTTGGAGATATTTAAGAAAGTCGGTCAAGAGTTGGGCGTGATTTAAAAATCCGGGCTAACCCCCACACAACAAAAAACGCCGCCATCATATTTATAACTTGATGGCGGCGTTTTGCATTGCCTAGTGCGCCAGTGCGATTACTGTTTCAACCTGGTGTTGCCGTTGACCGCATGTCCATTATGGTTGTGTAGTTCCAGTTCATTCATAAAAGCCTGGCGCAAATTATGGTTCGTGATGAGCTTCTGAAAAAAAGCCGGGTAGTTGGCGCCAATATCCACCCCTTTTAAGGCATCTTGGGCCACGATAAGCAGCCACTCATTGTCCTCATTAGTCAGTGGCGGAGCGTGCCAACGCGAAGCAGGTAGCAGCGCCAGGAATTCATCACCGGCTTCGGGCCAGACATTAAGCGCAAGCAATTTTTGCCGCAAATCAGCGATGTCGGTCTTGTTGTTTTCGTTGTATCGAGTCGATCGCAAGACGGGATTTAACGACGAGTCCATTATCATAATAGGGTGCGCCCCGCTGCCTTTCAGGATTCCATTACATTGGTGGATCTCATATTGATCCTTTTACTTACGGGGCATGTGTGTACTATAACAAACTTCCCTCTGGTGAAAGAATAGGAATCTTGGACTATGAAGGTCCAGATACTTGCCGGTGTAGATTTTAGCTTATGGATAAAAGGTACGAGCGAGGGAATGCCAACAACGCCAAGGCTTTGGAAAACGCCAAAATATCCGAGTTGTGTTTATCTGCCAGGCTGACTAAACCGAAAAAGATTGCCCTAATTCCGGCACGAAAACATTGGCTAATCCCTGCTCTTCGCGTAGGGCGGCGGCAAAGGAAAAGGCAGCTTCCTCTTCGCCGTGGACGATAAAGGTGTGGTGCGGGCGTTTTTGCAGATGGCCGGTCCATTGCAGCAGTTCTCGGCGGTCAGCGTGGGCGCTGAAGCCGTTGATGGTTTCGACCTGGGCGTTGAGTTGATACGCTTCGCCGAATATTTTCACCTGCGGCTGCTTTTCTACCAGGCGGCGACCAAGTGTGTTGGGCGCCTGCCAACCGACGATCAAAACGGTATTGCGTGGGTCTTCTATGTTGTTTTTGAGGTGATGCAGAATGCGGCCAGCTTCGGCCATGCCGCTGGCGCTGATGATGACGGCCGGTTCACGCAGGAAGTTTAGCTCTTTGGATTCGCTGGTGGAGCGCGTGTAGCGCATCATGTCGAAGCCGAAGGGGTCATTGCCGTGGTTGGCGAGGATGAACTGGCCGATTTCTTCGTCATAAGCTTCCGGGTGCAGACGGTAGATGCCAGTGGCGTCAATGGCCAGAGGGCTGTCTACGTAAATGGGTAGGTTGGGGGGAATATCGCGTTTTTCGACCAGTTGATGGATGCGATACACCAGTTCTTGGGTACGGCCGACGGCAAAAGCGGGCACAATTAATTTGCCACCACGCACATAAGTTTCGTTGATGATTCTTTCCAGCTTGTTGCTGGCTTCCTCCAGGTCGGCGTGCAGGCGGTTGCCATAAGTGCTTTCGATGATGAGGATATCTGCGCCGTCCAGAAATTCGGGGTCGCGCAGGATGGGGCGGTTGGGGCGACCCAGGTCGCCGGTGAAGACGAGCCGCACGTCACGCCGGGTTGCCTCATCTTCTACGTCTAACACGACGATAGCGGAACCGAGGATGTGACCGGCGTCGTGGAAGGTGAGGGTGACGCCGGGGAATAATTTGTAGGAACGGCCGTAACCAATGCCGATGAATTGTTTCAAGCACTCGACAGCATCTTCCAGATCGTATAAAGGTTCAAGGGGGGGCAGGTTCTTACGTTCGCGTTTTTTATTCAGGTATTCAATGTCGTAGCTTTGAATTTTGGCGCTGTCGCGCAGCATAATGGCGCAAAGGTCACGTGTAGCATAAGTGCAGACAATATCGCCCTGGAAGCCATTTTTGACCAGATTGGGCACGTTGCCGCTGTGGTCAATGTGGGCATGGGAGAGTACCAACACGTCAATACTGCCGGCGTCAAAGGGCAGGTTCAGGTTGCGTTGGTAGCTTTCCTGGCGTGAACCCTGGTATAGACCGCAATCCAGCAGAATCTTACGGCCGTTCACCGTCAAAAGGTGTTGCGACCCGGTTACTGTACGTACTGCACCATGAAATTGAATGTCCATGAAAGTCTCCCCAGGTTTACTCCTGATGGTTAGACAGCAATTTGATAATGTCGTTACCGTAAGTCTGGCAGCGCCAGTCGCCCATTTCGGGTAGTTGGGCCAATTCGTCTACAGAATGGGGGTTTTGCCGGGCAATGGTCCAGAGCGTTTCCCGGCTGAGGATGACGTCTGACTCGACGCCGCGTTTTTGGGCGCGATGTTTGCGCCAGTTGTGCAGCTTTTCATAGCGACACAACACGTCATCGGCCGGGCGTGACGGCCGTTTCGGTTGTTTCGGCGCGGGCGATGACAGGTTTTCTTCGATGATACGCAGCAGCGTTTTGCCGTAACGCCGCACCTGCCCGGAGGACATGCCATAAATCTGGTGTAAATCGTCCAGGCTTCGTGGCGTTTGCCGGGCCATTTCCAGCATGGTTCGGTCGCCAAATATCTTAAAGAGGGGTTGGTTGCGGCGCTGCGCTTCCTGGTCTCGATAAATGTTGATGGCTTTGAGGATGGCGCGCTGCGCGCCGGTTAACTCATTGACGCCATGAATGGACCAAAAGTTGTCGGGGTCAAATTCGTGGTTGCCCGGTTGAACTTTGGTTTGTTCCAGGAAGATTTCTTGGGCTTCAGCCAGGCAGTTGGCGCTTTTGAGTTCGTCGCCCAGGAGGTCGCGTAGTTGCAGCAGGTGGCGGGTATCGTGCTGGGCATAGATAAGCTGCGCCGGGGTAAGCGGCCGTTTGCACCAGTTCGATTTTTGATACTGCTTATCGAGCTGCAAATCGAACAATTGGGTTAATAGGCTGGCCAGACCGTACTGCTTATAACCGAGAATGCGCGCGGCCCACATGGTATCGAACAGATTGTTCAATTCCCATTGATATTCTCGTTTGAGCAGGATTAAGTCGTATTCGGCGGCGTGGAATACTTTTTCGACGGCCGTGTCTGCCAGCAATTCTCCTAAACCACTCAGGTCCAATCTGGCCACAGGATCAATGATGTAATCTTGCGCAGGAATGGAAATCTGGATCAGGCAAATACGTTCCCGGTAAGCGTACATACTGTTAGCTTCCAGGTCTATGGCAAAACGAGGTTCTTGTTGGAGGGCAGCCAGACAATCTTGCCAGTCGGTCAGCGTCGTAATCAGTTGGTGTGGTGGCAACGGCACAAACAAATCTCCGATATTGTGTTTGCTAGGGTGGTTACGGATGGCTGGAATTGCAGTCGTTGAATTGCCATCCTGTAGTTTAATGGACATTATACCATTTGTGTCAAATGGGGTGTCGGAAGGCAAATCTGGCCCATATTGCCGGGCGTATGTAATTTGTAAATTAAGAAATTTAGTGTATCAAAGGAGCCATCGCATGAAAGCAGGGTTCGTTGATGAGTCGAAACATGAAAAATACCGCCAAAGTGCTCTATATAGAAGACGACAATGACAGCCGACGGCTGGTTTCACGGGTTTTGCAAAATTCGGGGTATGAGGTTGTTTTGGCGGCGGATGGGTTGGAGGGTGTGACGATTGCTCAGGAGGCGCTGCCCAATCTGGTATTGATGGATATTAACCTGCCGAACATGGACGGCCGTGCTGTCACCACTCGGTTGCGCAGCCTGCCCCATCTGGAAGACATCCCCATCGTTGCCCTGACGGCCAATAATTCACCCGGCAGTCAGGAATTGGCTTTAGCGGCCGGCTGCACCGGCTATCTGACCAAACCGATTGACGTAGACGCTTTGCCGGGTGAGGTGGAGGCGTTTTTGCACGGCCGTAAACAAACGCTCGCCGACGCCACCCGCTGCCTCCAACTTGAACGCCACGCGCAGGACATTGTCACGCAATTGGAAGGTAAGCTGCGCGAATTGGAAATCAGCAATCAGCGCCTTTACCGGTTGGACCGTTTGAAAAGTGATTTTATCACCCTGGCTTCGCATGAATTACGCACACCGCTGACGTTGGTTAGTGGTTACGCCCAGTTATTGGCGATGCAGCTGCGCCAACTGCAAGAGGAAGATCAGCAAGGGGCGGTGGATTGGGAACGGCCGTTGCTCTCTGTGGACAAGCTCAATCAAGGCATGGTTCGTCTGGCGCAAGTGGTGGACGAGATCATCGGCATCTCGCGCATTGCCACCAATCGCCTGGATATATCGCTGCAAACCGTCTCTTTGGCCGAGATTGTGGCTGACGTCATGACCGAATCGCAGTCGGTTCGCGCCAGGCGTTCTATTCGGATTGACGTGATAGGTTTGGAAAGTTTGCCGCCGATTCAAGGAGACCGGGAACATTTGCAAACGGCCGTCGCCAATGTCGTAGAAAACGCGATCAAATTCACGCCAGACGGCCGTTCCATCACCATCACCGGCCAGGTGAAAGACGGGGCCGTCATTCTAGACGTGCGAGATACCGGCATCGGCATTGCTCCCGAAGACCAGCCCTATATTTTTGACCAGTTTTTTGTGGTTGGCTCGATTGACCACCATTCCAGCAGCAAATCTTCGTTTTTGGGTGGCGGCCTGGGCGTGGGGTTAGCGGTAGCCAGAGGCATTATCCAGGCGCATAACGGCCGTATCTGGGTCGAAAGCCCCGGTCAAGACTTCGACGCCCTTCCCGGCAGCACCTTCCACATCCTTCTCCCCAAAGTGAATAGTTAACAGTTGACAGTTAACTATCAACTGCCACATACCATTCCCAAAAGCGCTTCACCCCTTCAGCCACCGGCACCTTCGGATCATAGCCCAGCAAATTCCGGGCTTTGGTGATGTCCGCCTGGTTCAAGACAAAATCGGCCGCCGGTTTGGGTTTATTAACCAGATTCGCTTTCTTACCCGCCAGCGTCTCAATCATCGTTACAAAGTCACGCAGCAGGGTGGGTTCGCCCCGGCCTAGATTGATGATTTCGTAGCCCAACGGCCGGTCCAGGGCGGCCACCACGCCATCGGTGGTATCGTCTACGAAGGTCCAGTCGCGGTACATTTGCCCGCCTTCGTAAAGAGGCACCTGCGTCCCTTTGGTCACACTTTCGGCCAGCAAGTAGGCCATCATATCTGGCCGCCCACTGGGGCCATACACCGTGAAAAAGCGCACCACAGTAAAATTAAGCCCAAACAGGTGGTGATAGGAATGGCCTAAAATTTCCGCGCCGCGTTTGGCCGCAGCATAAGGCTGCAACACCCGGTCACATGGGTCCGTTTCCACAAAAGGCACAACCTGACTGTTCCCATAAACAGAGGAAGTTGAAGCAAATACAAAATTCTGCACTGTGCCCGCAGCCAGCGCGGCATCCATCAGGTTTTGTGTGCCGTTCAAATCTACCTGCACGTACAGCGCCGGATATTTGACGGCGTTGCGCACGCCGGCCAACGCCGCCAGATGGGCCACGGCCTCAAATTTTTCCTCGGCAAAGAGGGCAAGCATCCGTTCTCTGTCGGTGATGTCGGCCGTGATCATTCTAAAGTTGGCGTATTGGGCGAGTTCCTGGGCACGGCCGTATTTTCGTTCCGCGTCATACACGATGGCGTTGAAATTATCCAGGCCCACCACTTCATCGCCGCGCCGGGCCAATTTGGCCGCCAGATGGCTGCCGATAAAACCGGCCGCGCCGGTGACAAGAATTTTCATGTTCGTTTCTCCCCTGCGGCCCCGGCGGGGCGCATGTCTTGAACCATGAGTTGGAGGCTGCGACGGCCGTTCCACTCATTAACGCCTACCGTGTACACCAGGTCCATAAACTGCGGCATCCGCGTCGCCCACGCGCCCTGCCGGAAGGCAATCGCCGCCAGTTCCCGATAGCTGCCTCCCGACTGTGGCGACGCCGCCACGCGCAACTGCAAATGCGTGCCATCCTGCCCTACCACACGATGGCTCAAAACCTCCACGTTACGGCTCATAAACACCGGCGTAGGATTCGCGTAACCGGTAGGTTCCAGCGGCGACAGGCTTTCGTACAGTGCCCAATCCACCGCGTCCAACTCAATCTCCGCGTCCACCGTCAACGTGGGATACAAATCCAGGCCGGCCAGCTTTGTTTCGGCGATGGCCGTCATCTGCCGGATAAATGGCTCCAGATTTTCATTGCGCACGGTAAAACCGGCGGCCTGGGCGTGGCCGCCATGCCGCACCAACAAATCGGCCACCGCGTCTAGCGCTTCGGTAATATGAAACTCGGCGATGGAGCGGCACGACCCCCGGCTTTCCTCTTCGCCCATCTCCATGACGATGGCTGGGCGGTAATGGACTTCGGCCAGGCGGCTGGCTACCAGCCCCACGACGCCGGAGACAAACCCGGCGTCGGCAGCGATGAGGATGGGCGCTTCCGGCGTAATCAGCCCTTCGGCTTTGGTTGTTAGCTCGGCCGTCAGGCGCTGGCGCTGCTGGTTTAATTCATTCAGTTGGGCGGCAAGTTGATTGGCTTGCGGGCGGTTGTTGGCGGCCAGCAGCTTGGCGGCAGTGTAAGCATGGGCCAGCCGCCCGGCGGCGTTAATGCGTGGTCCCAGGCCAAAGGCGATGGATTCCGCCGAAAGCTGCCCCGGTTTCATGCGCGCCACTTCGGCCAGGGCGGCTACGCCAGGGCGGCGCGCTTCATTCAGCACCACCAACCCGGCGACGACAAGCTGCCGATTTTCGCCGAGCAGCGGGGCCAGATCGGCCACCGTGCCGATGGCGACCAGATCGAGCAGGTCGTTTTCGTTAAACTGGGCGCGTTTCGGCATGGTCTGGCACAGCGCCTGGGCCAGTTTGTAGGCAATGCCCACACCGGCCAGCATGGTTTCCGGGTAAGCGGAAGACGGCCGTTTCGGATTAATCACGGCCACGGCCGGCGGCAGCTCCGGCCCCAGACTGTGGTGGTCGGTGATGATCATGTCCAGGCCAATGGCCTGCGCATGAACCGCTTCGGCCACGGAGCGAATGCCGCAATCTACGCTGATGACCAGGTTGGCCGCGAATTCCGCTTTGATTTTGCTCAGGGCGTCTACGTTGAGACCATACCCTTCGTCTACGCGGTCGGGGATATACGGCCGTACCTTCTCCCGGTCCAGGCCGCAGCCACGCAGCGCCTCGGTCAGCAGCACGGTGGAAGTCACGCCGTCAGCGTCAAAATCGCCGTAGACGACGATGGTTTCTTCCTTTTCGATGGCCTGACAGATGCGGGCCACCGCTTTATCCATGTCGGTCAGCAGGAAGGGGTCGGTGCTTTCCAGATAACGGTGCTCGACAAAAGCCTGCAAATGGGCCGGATCAATGATGCCCCGGTTGTAAAGTACCTGGAGCAAAATAGGGTTAATGTGGCTAAGTTGTTGCCGAATAACGGCCGGAACCGGCGGGGCTACCTGCCACCTGTTGGGTCGGATGCTGTCTGGTCTCATAGTGGGCGAATGGTAGCACGGTTGGGGGCCGGGAGCTAGTAGCCGTCACCCGAAGTCCGTATACCGTATTCCGATGGCGTCTACCAGAGGTAGCGCCCTACCGAACACTGAACACCGAACACCGAACACGGAATACGGATTACGGAATACGATTACTAGAAACCACGGCACGTGAGCTTATTGATCGCCAGGCAATCAGTAAGGGCAGGCCAAAAGTGAAAGGCACGCCGATGAGATGGGCCAGCAGGGAACTGCCGCCCAGGGCGTAGGCGCGCAGGTGGCCGTAGATAAGGACGGAAAGCTGGCTGGTGAATAGGAACCAGAGGCCAATTTGCAGCCGGGAAGAAGGCGTGCTTAAGGAATGTGGACGCTGGGTATCGGCTTCGTCGAGCAGGAGCCAGGGGAAGGGCCAGGCGGCGTACCAGATGCGGAAGCTGAGCGCCTGAGCGATGTAGAGGCCAAAGATGTCGGCGGCGCTGCGGTTGGGGGAACGGCCGTTTTTGGCCTGCCACAATAACCACAGCCCAATCGCCACAGCCAACACCATCAAGAAGCCCCCGACGCCATACAAAAGCGTGCTGGAAGGCGGAGCGCCTAACAAGTCGGCCAGATAAAAGTTGAGGACAGCCAGGGAAAAGCCGGGCACGCCTGTGGCCTCATACAGCAGCCGTTGGACGTAGGCCACAGGTGAACCGAAGGGCAGGAAGGTGACAAAGAGCAAAAACAGGCCGCCAACGGCCGTTCCCCCCAACAGCCGCACTTTTGCGCGCAGTTCCGGCGTTTGCTGCCAGGCCGACAGGAAAAAGAAAGGGAGAGGCAGCAAGCCGATAAACTTAGTCAACGGCGCAAGCACCATCAACAACAATCCGGCGAGCGGGTGGCCCCGGCGCAGCGCCCAGGCCCCCAGCAGCAGCCAGAACAGCATCAGCGCGTCGTTGTGCCCATCCACGATGAAGATGAGCAGCAGGGCGGGATTCCAGGCCCACAGCAAGGTTAAACGGGCGCGCACGGCCGTTTCCTGCCCGGCCAGCAACTGCCAGATCAGCACGGTAATTGCCAGATGCAGCAGCGCGGCGACTCCTTTGAACATCAGCAGACCCAACAGCAGGTTGTCGCCGCTGAGGCTGGTGATAACAGCGGCCGTCATTTCCCAGACCGGGCCGTAGGCGGACGTGGCATCCATCCATTCACCGGCGTAAATAGCATACGGATCGTCGTCGGGTAAGCCGGCGGGCGGGGTGGTGAAGGGGCTTTCGCCATAGAGGCTGACAGTGCGCCCGCCGATGACGTAGCGATAGATGTCGGTGGCGTTGATGGGGTAGGTGAAGAGCAGGGGCAGGCTAAAGAGCGCAGTGGTGAGCAAGATGTGACGGAGGGGAAACGGCCGTTCCCCCTGCTGCATGTCGGCGATTGCCAGACCATACAGCCCGAACAAGCCGCAGATCAACAGGCCATACAGCAAACCAGCCGCCAGTGAAGGCGAAAATGTGCGCACGTCGGCCAGGGGCAGCCGGTCGTAGTTGGGCAGCAAGGGCATCCACAGGCACAATGCGGCATATCCGGCCAGACTGAGCAAGGCCAACACCCAAAAGAACCGCCACCGACTTGTCGGAACAAAATGGGGATGCAGCAAAGGGGGATGAGCAAACACAGCTTGTAAGCGAACAGATTGCCTTAACGGCGGGCGCCGGCGGTGAGGGAACGGCCGTGTTTTTCCAATGGAACAACCAGGGTAATCTTGGTCCCTTGTTTGGGAACCGATTCTACGCGCAGGGAGCCATCAATCCGTTCGGCGCGTTCGCGCATATTCACCATGCCCAGGCTGCCCCGCGAACTATAATCGCGGTTGACGTCTTGCGTATCAAAGCCGACCCCGTCATCTTGAATGAGGGCGACAAAGAGATTTTCTTCTTTCCAGAAGCGCACTTCGATTTTGTTGGCATGGGAGTATTTGCGGGCATTGCCCAACGCTTCCTCGACGATGGAAAAGACGACGCTTTGGGCGGCGTCGTTTAACAAATCACCATGTTCGCCGCCGTTTAGCTGAATGTTCAGACCGTCGGTATCATGCAGGCGGTTGATGACGGCTTCGATGGCGGCTTGAAGACCTTGCGTTTCCAGGATTAACGGCCGTAACGTAAACAACATCCCGCGAATGTCCTTCGACGTTTGTTTAGCCAGTTCTTCCACCTTTTGCAGTTCCATCATGGCCTGATCCGGGTCGCGGGTCACCAGCGAGCGGATAAAATTGATGCGCATAGCGATGGCGGCAATGCTTTGGGTGGGGCCATCGTGCAAATCGCGGGCCAATTCCTTGCGGGCGTTTTCGTTGGCGTCAATCATGCGCTGCTTCTCGGCGTCCAACTCCTGGTACAAACGCGCATTTTGCAGGGAGATGACGGCCTGATCGGCCACGGAAGCGAAGAGTTCGTAGTGATCCTGGTTGAGCGGCACGGCCGTTTTCGAGGCAATTAGCATCGCGCCGAAAATGTTAAAACCGGCCCGCAAGGGAATGCAAATAGCCATCTGGCAGGTTCTAAAAGCGAGAAAGGTGCGAATTTCAGGGTCGCGATCCAGGCTGTTGGCAACGGTGATTTCCACGTCACGCAGCGCTTTGCCGATCAACCCTTTTTTGCCGGGAATGCGCCGCTCCAGATCGTTGCCGTTAAAGCTGCGCGTGGCGACCGGCCGCAGCGTGTCGCCGGCGAAAAGAAAAACGGTACTGACTAATGCTTCGCGGGGAGTGCCGGTATCTATGAGCGCCTGGTTACAGACGTTGAGCGCTTCTTCAACGACGCGCTCAAAACTGAGCGTGGCCCGCATGATTGAGGCCAGTTCCTGGAGGGATTTGAGCCGTTTATTGGCGGCTTCCATATCGTGGGTTTCGGTGAGGACAGTTTTGTTAACGACCGCTTCGATCCGTTCGCCAGATTGTCCCATAAAAGCAAAAATAACGACGGTGACGATCAAAAAGAGAATGCTGGTGATGACCAGACCCATCAGCCAGTTCGCCAACGGATTACCCAGCAAAACGCCGATAACCAGGTAAAACGCGGCAACCAGGACGAGAAAGGCGAACGCTAAAATGGAGAAAGAGAGCCATTGCAGACGCCTGAATTCCTTTTTGATAAGTTCCGTCAGTTGCTGTTTCATGAATGATTATTGCCTGCCGGAGAGCGCGTTATGCCAGTGTGTCGTTCAACTGAAATATATCCCGTTACCGTTCCGATTATACCTGACGACCTGAAAATAACGATAGGAATCTGGTTGAGTCCTCTAGGAAATACGGTTTTTTGCCAGGGCGGCGGCCACTTGCCCGGCGACACGGCCGTTGTTGCGTAACAGCGCCGTGTTGGCTCTCAGGCTACGGCCGTTTGTCAAAACCACCACCCGACCCAATAACCAGGGCGTCGCGGCCGGTCCGTGAATCCCCAGTTCGTCGGCTTCCTGGGTGGCCTGGATGATGGCTGCTTCCATCTCCTCCGGGTCGGCGGCCGCTGCGGCGGGCACCGGCACGGTGATCAGCAGCCCGCTTTGCAACCCCAGGCGGCGATGAGCCGCGATGACGGCCGCTGCGCTCTCCGGGGTGTCCAGGCGAGCATCTACCGGGAGGCCGCTGTTTGGCGTAAAAAAGGCGGGCATTTCATCTGTGCCATAGCCCAGCACGGGGACGCCGTTGGTTTCCAATACTTCTCGCGTGGCCGGTAAATCCAAAATAGATTTGGCCCCGCTGCTGATGACGGCCACAGGCGTGCGGCCCAGTTCGGTTAGATCGGCGCTGATGTCGAATGGGTGGCCGCGATGAACGCCGCCAATGCCGCCGGTGGCAAACAGGGGAATCCCGGCCAGGTGGGCCAGAATCATCGTGCCGGCCACGGTGGTGGCCCCATCTTCACCGCGAGCCAGGGCCAGCGGCAGGTCGCGGCGGCTGCATTTGCGCACATCCTGACCGGCGCGCTGCCCCAGGTATTCAATTTGATCGGCGCTGAGGCCAATGTGAATCTGGCCGTGGATGATGGCGATGGTTGCCGGGGTTGCGCCGCCTTCGCGCACGGCCGTTTCCATGGCGACGGCCGTTTGCACATTTTGTGGGTAGGGCAGCCCATGGGTGATGACGGTACTTTCCAGAGCGACAACAGGACCGTTTGCCGCCAGGGCGTCGGCTACGTCTGGGTGGTAGTGTAAGAGTTCTGACATCGTTAAACCACTTGTCCTTTCAAGTTTCAATACCTGGTAATAATGCCTATCTTTGGCCGGACACGCAAGCGAAAACAGGGAGAAACGGCCGTATTGCCGTCTTTGATCTGGCGCAATTCAGACACCCTACACAAGGGAGAAGCCTGTTTATTCTGCCAACCTTTCACTTGCGGCTGGCGCAGCGTAACTTTACACTAAACTCTACAAGCCGCATTGTGCAAATTCAGACACCAAAGACCCAAACTGCGGGCTTTCCTGAGTAATTGGCGCTTATCTGCCATAGTAACTTCTTGCCACATAGGTGGAAGCAGAATAAGATGATAGCAGGTAATACACGAGTACACCTGCCTGCTGTTAGCATGGCGTCAGCAACAGTTGAAACAATGAGGGTTTTGTTAAAGAGTAGAAAAAGGAAAACACGATATGTTAACAAAAAGCTATTCAAAAACTGGCAACGTATGTCGGGTGACTTTCAAATTACCCGCGGATGTGTTGGCGGAAACGGCCGTGATCGCCGGTGATTTTAATGGTTGGAGTACGGACAGCCATCCCATGAAGAAGTTAAAAGACGGCAGTTTTAGCGCCGTCTTGTCCCTGACCCCAGGCAAAGCCTACCGCTTTCGCTATCTCCTGGACAGCGATCGTTGGGAAAACGATTGGGAAGCAGACGCTTACCTGCCTAATTCTTATGGCGAAGATGATTCGGTCGTCCAAGTGTGATAAAGAAAGCGCCAACTTTGTGGCTCTTTTCACCTGAAGGGTTCGCTTATTAAATGACCTGGCCAAAGACGTCCGATTCCGTCGAGAAATCGGCTGTTTGGGTTGCTTCACCAACGAATTCAAGGCCCTTCAACGGTTTTCAAGAGCCGACAGACCGACCGAAATCCATCAGGTCTTGTCGGCCATAGGGCGTATTTGACAAAAAAATTACCCTATGAAAAAATTCATAACACCTCTAGATAGCCCACACTCAGAAGTTCCGATATTGAAAGGATAGATATAAAGGAGAGAGAAGATGAATAAGAAGTGGACATTGTTGATTGTCTCATTGTTGCTGGCTTTAATGCTGGCGGCCTGTGGTGGTGGGACGACTGAACCGGCCGCCGAACCGACGGACACGGCCGTCGAAGAACCAGCCGCCGAAGCCACAACCGGTCTGCCCGACCTGGGTGGCCGCGAAATCACCATCGCCGTCGAAAATGCCTACCTGCCCTTCAACTACATAGACCCCGCCACCAGCGAACCGGCCGGTTGGGATTACGTAGTCTGGGATGAAATCTGCCGTCTGCTCAACTGCACGCCGGTCTATGTCGAAGCGGGCTGGGAAGGCATGATCCAGGCCGTCGCCGATGGGCAGTATGACGCCGCCGCCGACGGCATCACCATCACCGACGACCGCGCCGAGATCGTAGATTTCTCCGAAGGCTATATCAACATCGAACAGCGTCTCCTGGTGCGACTGGACGAGACCCGCATCGAAAGCATAGAAGACATCGTTGCCGACGAAGCGCTGGTGCTGGGCACGCAAACCGGCACGACGAACTATGAAACCGCGACCACTTTCTTGCCCGAAGATCGTATTCAAGCCTTCGAGCAGTTCCCCTTCGCTGTGCAAGCTCTGCTGGCCGGTGACATAGACGCCGTGATCATTGACGAAGTGGCCGGGCAAGGCTATTTGGGCGAAAACGCCGATAAACTCAAGCTGGTCGGTCCCTCCATGTCCAGCGATCAACTGGGCTTCATCTATCCCAAAGGCAGCGACCTGGTGGAACCCATTAACGCCGCCATCCGTGAACTGGCGCAAAATGGTTTCCTTGAACAGGTGAACCTGCAATACTTTGGCCCCGGCTTCACCATCACCTACGATGATCTGTTCCCGCCGGAGGAAGGCGAAGCTGAAGGTGATGCTGCCTTGCCGGATTTAGACGGCCGTGAAGTCACTATCGCCGTGGAAAACGCCTACCTGCCCTTCAACTACATAGACCCCGAAACCAGCGAACCGGCCGGTTGGGATTACGTGGTGTGGGATGAAATCTGCCGTCTGCTCAACTGCACGCCGGTCTATGTCGAAGCGGGCTGGGAAGGCATGATCCAGGCCGTCGCCGATGGGCAGTATGACGCCGCCGCCGACGGCATCACCATCACCGATGATCGCGCCGAAATCGTAGACTTCTCCGAAGGCTACATCAACATTGACCAACGGCTGTTGGTGCGCCTGGATGATACCCGCATCGCCAGCATAGACGACATCGTCGCCAACGAAGAACTGGTGCTGGGCACGCAAACCGGCACAACCAACTACGAAACCGCCAAATCCTTCCTGCCCGAAGATCGCATTCAAGCCTTCGAGCAGTTCCCCTTCGCCGTGCAAGCCCTGCTGGCCGGTGACATAGACGCCGTGATCATTGACGAAGTGGCCGGGCAAGGCTATCTGGGCGAAAACGCCGATGTGTTGCAGCTTGTCGGGCCGTCCATGTCCAGCGACCAATTGGGCTTTATCTTCCCCAAAGGCAGCGACCTGGTAGCCTCGGTAAACGCCGCGTTACAGGTCTTGAAGAGCAACGGTTTCCTGCAAGATGTCAACCTGCGCTTCTTTGGTCCCGAGTTCGATATCACTTACGAAGATTTGGAAGGGTAAGTAACAGGTAACAGGTAACAGTGAACAGTTAACACCGAACACTGAATACAATGAATGCGGGGAGCGCCAGGGTAAATTACTCTGGCGCTCCTTTGTTTTATGGGTATTTCAAGGTATTATGTAGCCTACGCTAGCGTAACCCCAAAAGGAGGTAAGATGGCAGGACCAGAAATTCAAACCCAGGGTATGAACGCTCGCTCCAGTTGGCGAGAGTTCCCCTGGTGGTTGGTGGCAATTTTCGGCTTTCTGATCGTCATGGGCATCCTCGTCGTGTCTGATCCCGAAATCAACGAAGCGTTCAAGTTCATCATTCCCGGCATTCAGCTTACGCTATACATCACTCTGGCCGGTTTTGGTATTGCCCTGGTGTTGGGGTTGCTGGCGGGACTGGGTCGCATTAGCAGCAACGCGATTGTCCGTAACATAGCCATCACCTATATCGAGTTCGTGCGTGGCGTGCCGACGCTGGTTTTAATTCTGACCCTGGCATTTGTATTGGTTCCGGCAATCAGCGATGCCATGGGCATTGACAACCGGCAGGTCTCCATCGAACTACGCGCTATCTTATCCCTGGCGATCATTTACGGCGCATTCCTGGCCGAAATTTTCCGCGCCGGTATCGAATCTATTTCCAAAGGGCAGATGGAGGCCGCGCGGTCGTTGGGGATGAACTATCGTCAGGCGATGCAGTACATCATTCTGCCGCAGGCGATTCGCAACATTTCTCCCGCTCTGGGCAACGATTTTATTGCCATGTTGAAAGATTCATCGTTGGCTTCGGTGCTGGCCGTGCGCGAATTGACGCAGCGGGCGCGCCTGTACGCCGGTAGTACCTTTCGTTTCCCCGAATCGTATCTGGTGCTGACGTTTTGTTACCTGGCTATGACAATCGCCCTGAGTTTGCTTTTGCGTTGGTACGAGCAGCGGATGGGCAAGGACTCACGTTAACATGAGCGACGAAATCATTGTGGTTGACGGATTACACAAATATTTTGGGCATGTGCAGGCGGTGAAAGGGGTAGATTTGCGCATCAGGCGAGGGGAAGTGGTGATTGTGGTCGGGCCTAGTGGGTCTGGCAAAAGCACTGTCCTGCGCTGCATCAATCACCTGGAAGTGCCGACGGGTGGGGCGGTATATATTGATGGCGTGCATTTGGAAGATAAGAAGACGAATATCAACGACGTACGGGCCGAAGTGGGGATGGTATTCCAGCAGTTCAATTTGTTTCCGCATCTGACGGTGCTGCAAAATGTGACGATTGCGCAGGAAAAGGTGCGTAAGCGGAATAAGGAAGAAGCGCAAAAGATTGCGATGGAGCAGTTGGAACGGGTGGGTATCCCGGAAAAGGCGAATGCGTATCCGCGACAGTTGTCGGGTGGGCAGCAGCAGCGGGTGGCGATTGCCCGGTCGCTGGCGATGGAGCCGAAGATTATGCTGTTCGACGAGCCGACGAGTGCGTTGGACCCAGAGATGATCAAGGAAGTGCTGGACGTAATGCTGGACCTGGCGAAGGCGGGCATGACGATGGTGGTGGTGACGCACGAGATGGGGTTTGCGAAGGCGGCGGCCAGCCGGGTGGTGTTTATGGATGATGGGCAGATTATTGAGAGTGGCCCGCCGGAGCAGATTTTTGGTACGCCGACGCATGAGCGGACGCAGTTGTTTTTGAGCAAGATTTTGGCGCATTGATTGACAATGAAGTGGCGCTGATTAAGATACAAGTATTGTTAGGGAACGGCCGTTTGCTACATAACAGTGGGATACGGCCGTTCCACTTGAACTACTATTCAACAAAACATCAGGAGAAAACCAATGATCGACGATAAAATTACC
>CALFEW010000754.1 GCA_937958365.1 uncultured Chloroflexota bacterium
CGATGCCCACCACCTCATACGTCTGCGGGCCTTCGGGCGTTTGCAAGGTTAAGGTATCGCCCCGCTTGACGCCATTTTGCGCCGCGAAGATGCCGTTGACGATGATGGCACGGCCGTTCGCCAGATCATCATACCACGTCGCTTCGTCGCCATCCGACACAATCAGCCCGGCCACTTGCGGGTATGTCACCGGGTCCAGCCCGACAAGTTGCAGGTCAGTCTCGCCGATTTTGGCCGTCGTCTGGCGCAGGGTCGTCACGGCGTCCACGCCGGACGTGGCGCGAATGCTCTCCACCAGTTGCGGCCCGGCGCCAATGTTGCCGCCACCCAACACCAAGGATTGGGGCATAAAGAGATAATCGCTGACGAGCGTTTTCTCCACCCATTCATCCATGCCGCCCATGAGCGACGATAACAGGCCACCCACGGCGACCAACAGAGCCAGCCCAATGGTGATGGTGGAGGCGGTAATGGTGGCCCGGCCCGGCTGCCGCGTCAGGTTGCCCTGGGCAATTTGCCCTTCGCGGGCAAAGATCAGCGTGAGCAAACCGCCAAAAATCCGCGCAATGGGGTAAATCAGCACCGGCCCAATCAACGCCAGACCGATCATGAACAGCAGGATGCCCAGCGACGCCAGACCGACATTGCCGCCTAGAAGCGTGAAGAATGAGACCACGACCAGGACGACGCCGACGATGGCGCTGCGTCCGGCGCTGCGCCGTTCCACCTCGGCCAGTGACGGCCGTATCGCTTCCAACGGCGTCACGCGCATGGCCGCCAGCGCGGGAAACAGCCCGGCCAACAGCGTCACGCCCATGCCCATGCCCGCCGCCAAAACGTACACGGAAGGCGCAAACGAGGGGCCAGGGACGTTGGCGTGGAGGAACTGCTCCATGATAGAACCCATGCCCACCAGGATTCCGTTCGCCATCAGATAGCCCAACCCAATACCAATCGCCGTGCCCAACGCGCCCAAGACGAGACTTTCCGTCAGAATGAGGCCCAGAATCGTTTTGCGCGGCGCGCCAATGGCCCGCAACATGCCAATATCGCGGCGGCGCTCCACGACGACGGTGCGGAAGGTGATGAAGATGATAAAGCCGCCCAAGATCAGGGCGATGACGCCGAACATGTTAAAGACGAAGTTGGCGGCTTCCATGGCGGTGGCGAATTCGGACCCGGTTTCTACGCCGCCCAGTTGGTAGCCGCTGCCTATCTGCGCCAGAACTGCCTGGCGCACGGCGTCGGCGTCGGCGTCGGGCGTGAACTGCACCTGGAGGGCGTTAATCTGGTCGGGCAGGCTGTAGATGGCCTGCGCGGTGGCCAGGGGCATCATCAGCTCTTCGCTGCCCAGCGGCGGCCGGCCGGAGGTAACGCCCACGATGGTCAAATCGAGTGTACCGCTGGCGGCGGGCAGGCTGATCGTGTCGCCCACGCCCAGGCCGGTGTCTGCGGCCAGGGTGTTGGCGATGAGAACGGCCGTATCGTCGTCGGGTTGCAGGAAACGGCCGTCGGCTATTGTCACCGTCTGGATCTGTTCGGCTGTCGCAACCTCTACGCCGTGCACGATAAACGAGCTGATACTCGCGCCGTCGGCGGTGGCAAGCGCCTGCGACGTCGGAATGAGCAGCGGGCGCATCAGAGAAGACGAGGTGAGGGCGACGCCCGGCACGTCGCGCACGGTGGCAGCCAGGGCGGCATCAAACGGGCCGCGTGTTTCGCTGGAGATGGTCAGGTCGGCTTCGGCCACGGCGGACTGCATGTTGTTCTGGACGACGTGCTGCATCGCCGGCAGAATGCCATTGAAGCCAAAGATGATCATCACACCAAAGACAACGGCAATTAAGGTCAGGGTGGTGCGTAGTTTGCGCCCGCGCAGGTAGCGCAGGGCGAGTTTGATCTGGAAGGTCATGACATTACCTCCAATTTTTCGCGCACGAGTTGTTCTTCGGAACGGCCGTTGTTCGACAGGCGCGTTTCGTCCACGATAGAACCATCTTTCAGGAAGACGATGCGGCCGGCGTGGGCGGCGATGCGCGGATCGTGCGTCACCATGAGGACAGTGCGCCCCCATTCTTCGCTAATCTGGCGCAGCAGCACGGCGATTTCGTCGGCCGAGCGCGAATCGAGGTTGCCCGTCGGTTCGTCGGCCAGGACGAGGGAGGGTTCGGCGACCAGGGCGCGGGCAATGGCGACGCGCTGCTGCTGCCCGCCGGACAATTGGTCGGGGCGATGGGTCATGCGGTCAGCCAGGCCGATGCGTTTCAGCCAGTCGGCCGCTTTTTGCTGCGCTTCGCCCGGCTTCGCGCCATCCAACGTCAGGGGCAGGGCGACGTTTTCGCTGGCGGTCAGCACCGGAATCAGGTTGAAGAATTGGAAGACCAGGCCGATGCGGCGGCGGCGTAGTTGCGCCAGGTCGTCATCTTTCAGGCCCGACAGGTCTTGCCCATCCAGCAGCACCCGGCCCGAGGTGGGCTGATCCAACCCGCCGACCAGGTGCAGCAGGGTAGATTTGCCACAGCCGCTCGGCCCCATCACGGCGACAAATTCGCCGGGTTGGATGTCTAAGTTGAGATGGTTAAGGGCGGTAACGGCCGTGATCCCCTGACCATAAATCTTCGTCAATTGTTCGGTCTTTACAATGCTCATGGTTTATCTCCAGTTTGTGTTCCGTATCCCGTAATCCGTATTCCGTAATCCGTATTCCGTAGACGGATTACGGATTACGACTCACGGATTACGTCTTCAACGGCCGTCCCCGCGGCCGGTCGGCCGGTTCGGGAATAGGCTGGCGGCTGATTTCATCCAGTCGCGCTTCCACCATCTCCAGCCAGCGCAAATCGGCTTCCAGGTGCATGATGGCCTGGTCTAGCAACAGGACGTAGGCCAGTTCCGATTTGGGGTCTACCTGAATGCGCTGCGCGGTGATAGCGTGTAGCTGCCGGTATAGACCAGCCCGCTGCACATAGATGACCTTACGCGGATCGCCATCTTCCACGACGATGCTGAGCATGAGTTTGAGAAAAAACTCGTCGCGCCGGTGGTCGCTGCACACCGGTTCGGCGAACCAGGCGTGCAATTCCGCGCGGCCGGCCTCTGTGAGCGTGTAGATGTGCTTTTCTGGGCCGCCAGCTTGCTCTACGCCATCTTCAACGACGAGACCTTTTTTTTCCAGGCGGGTCAGCGTGGCATAAATTTGGGCCGGTTTGACGTCCCAATTTTCCTCGCCGCCGACCATCGCCTCAAAGGCGTCGTGCAGTTCATAGCCGTGCCGGGGCCGGTGGGCCAGTAATCCTAAAAGGGCATTTGGTACAGACATATTTTTAATTAGTAAACAGGTTACTAGTTTTAGTTTTGTAAATTATTAACTAAGTTTCTAGTTTTGTCAAGAGGATTCGGGTCGTTCGTGGAGGACGACCAGCAGGCTGTCGGAGAACTCAAGAGAGGTCGGGTAACTAGTAGTCCATCCCATAAACTTTGATGATTGACAAAAAGAGGCTTTCTTCTCTAAAACAAAAAAGAGGAAGAGATGCCAGCAAAGATATGCCGAGTTATGATAGTACCTTATTTTTGCGCGTTTTCGTGAAAAATAAGATATAAATTATGGAGATGATATTATCTCTTTTCATAGGACAGATTGTTTCCCTTTCGTT
>CALFEW010000755.1 GCA_937958365.1 uncultured Chloroflexota bacterium
TCCGGGTTTATCGAAGGTCACAGTGAGTTTGGATACTTCACCAGGGACGATTTGCATATTGATGTTGGTTTGGTTAATGCGAAAACCATGCTGCACATCTTTGCTGGTGACGTAGAACGTTACGGTGGAGCCGACTGGTACAGTTATTTCTTTGGGAGTGAACGCCCAGGCCTGAGCCAGAATGTATGCCTCATATCTTCCTGGAGCCAGTTCGCGCAAACCAGGTTCGCCGAAGGGGTTGCCGGGAGCAGGGGTGGCGATTGTTCTGGGGTCTACTCTTTGCTCTGGGACCGGCACTTGAATGCCGTAGACAAAGCTACTGACGCCCACCGCTATGAAAAAGACGGAAATAAGGACGACGCTAAAGATTATGTAAATCTTTTCGTTGCGCTCGACGTGGATCATGGTGTTACCGTTACTCCTCGAGACAGCATGGTCAAATAGGCGCTGCCCCACAATGCAATGATGAGGATAATAAATATGATCATGATTGCCACAGTGCCCTGGGGAGTCTTATACTTCTTTTTATCCATCCGAAACCTCCTTAATTCGCTAAATTTAAGACTATCAATCGTAATGAAGAAGATACTGCAAATCGGTAGCCATATCTTCTCCGGTGGTACCAAAAGGAAAGACCAGACGTAAACGGCCGTCTCGATCCATCACGCTCACCGTTGCCGTATGATCAACCAGGTAGCCAGTCGCCGGCGTCCCTTCGTGTTTTTGGTAATAAATGCCCAACTGAGTGGTAATGCCCAACAGCGCTTCCTCACTTCCGGTCATACCGATGAAGGACGGGTTAAACTGCGTGACATAGTCGCCCAACTGCTCCGGCGTATCGCGTCCCGGATCCACTGAGATCATGATCACCTGCACGTCTTTGGCGTCACGGCCCAATTCCGCCATCATCCGTTTCAGCTCTACCATAGTCGCCGGGCAAACGTCTGGGCAAAACGTATAGCCAAAGTAGAGCAAAACCACTTTCCCTCGATAATCACGCAAACTCTGCTCTTCGCCTGTATGGGCTGTAAGCGTGAAGTCGGAAAGCGGCGGCGGCGATTGAATCACCAGCCCGTGGAATTCCGGTGGGCCAATGAGGGGCAGCCCGCGGCTTACCCGCAGCAGCGCCCAACCTGCGGTTAAACCAAACAAGACGCCGACAACAATGAGCAAACTCAGTTTACCCAGGGACAGTTTTCTTGCCTTAGGCTCTGTTTGTGTTAATTCCATTTCTGAACCCGACGATTCGGTCATATTCGACATACTACTCTCCGGGTCGCTCTGCCCACCTATCAGCGGGGGTAACACAAGAACAAATGGGCGGCGTCGTAAGCCAGATTGGCAACCCCTTGCCGGTTGTGTACTTCTTCGGTCACCAGGCGTATATCCCGTAAAATCCGATCCACGTCCGGTACGGCCGTGCGATATTCCGCCCGCAGCACACTCGCGCCATCCACGAGCATAAATGCTGGATCAAACCGAATCTCCCCATCTTCTCGCTGATCATAATAGACACCAAACCCACCACCAATCAGCCACTTCAGTCGTTCGGGAGCGCCTGTCAAAAACGTCCAGACCTCAGGATCCGCGTCTAATTGGGCAGCGGCAGCCTGCATTGCGGCCGGCGTGTCCCGCTCCGGATCAAAGGAAATGGTCACCAATTTGACCGGAATGCCGCCTGTGTCAACCTCGTCCAGACGCGCCTGGAGTTCTTGCATCACACCGGTGGTCGCCGGGCAAGGCTCCTGACAGTTTAGATAAGTGAAATTGTAAACAACCAGGCTGCCGCGAAAATCTTCGTGGGTCACAGCCTGTCCCTGGCTGTCGGTCAGCGAATAACCGGGGCCTAACGTAATGCGTGGCAACACTTGAATGGGGCGAATGGTGACAAAGGCAAACAAACCTAACGTCAGCAAACCCAAAATGGAAAAAAGGATCATCCAGAAATTCAACTTGATGCCTTTTTTCGGACCAGAGGAGTGAGACTTTACGGCCGTATCGCCCAAGGTACTCATTGCGTCATGCTGCTCACCGTCAACAAATGTTCGAAATTACCCAGGAACAGATTGGAAGCAGGCTGGGAGTTCTGTGGACGCTGCTTCAGGAGTCTGGCTTCCACCACCAATTGCGCCAGTGTCGCTTGCTGCAATTCAGCCACGATCATTGCTTGCAGGCGTCCCCACAGCGTATGCACGGGACAAAGCCTATCACGGGGACATTCGTGAGGTCGAATTAAACAGACGTTCACACAAATCGGCCCTTCAATGGCTTCAACAATCTGGAGAACTGAAATGGATGCGGGCGGTCGAGCTAAGATCACACCACCCGCAGGCCCAGAATAGGTGCGCACCAAAGATGCCTTCACCAGGTCGGCCGTGATTTTGTGTAAGAATGCTTTGGGAACGGCCGTATGCTGGGAAATTTCTCGAGCAGACATGCTGGCTCCCTCTTCCCGTTGCCCCAATTCGACCATGATGCGCATGGCATAATCTGCGCGTCTACTTACTTGAAACATAATAATATGGACCTAATTGGTCAATATTATATGCTCAAATCATCCTGTGACAAGATGCACAATAAAGTAGTGCTATTTGTCACAAATCCAACATGACATACCTCATGCGTTTGTGTTCTTCGGGTTTCCTGAACAGTCCAGGCTCCATACCATAAGCCATACAAAGACAGACAGCGCTGTGACGTATTTCACAGCCCCACACAGGCAAATCTTTTATGATAAGGTCAGAAAACAGTCAGACGAATGGTTAACCAGATAGACTGAACCATCCACATTGTAATTGTATAGGAAGGTAATCATGGTAATGGCAATGTTTTTAGCGCATTTAGTGGGAGATTATATTTTACAGTGGGATGCTCTGGCTGCCTGGAAGAGCCGGGAACTCCGCGGCGTACTCGCCCATGGTGGTGTTGTATTCCTGGTAACCTGGCTTTTCTCGCTCCCTTTTGATCCCGGTTGGTGGCCTGGCGTCGTCTTCATCGGCGTCGTTCACATCTTGATTGATGCTATCCAGCTATACGTCAAGCCGCCACTGCCGGCTTTGCTGCGTTTTGGCCTGGACCAACTGGCCCACTTTACCGTGATCCTGCTGGCTTTGTCGTTCGGTGGTTATTTGCACCTGAGCAACTTAACGGCCGATTTCGCCGCCATCGCCCACAGTGAACGGCTGATGGTTTACCTCTTGGGCTATGCATTTATCACCATGCCCGCCTGGGTGATCGTTAAATTTACCGCCTATGGCCTGGTGCAGGGCACGCCGCCCGAATTTCCGGGCCGCACCAACAAATACATTGAGATTTTGGAACGAATCCTGATGACGACGTTTGTGGCCTTTGGGCAATTTCTGTTGATCCCTCTGGTGGTTGTCCCACGGCTGGTCAGTGATTGGCCGAAAGTCATGGAAGATCGGCAAACGGCCGTTTACCTGGCGGAATTATTGGTCAGCGTTACATTGGCCGTCTTTGTCGGTCTGCTGCTGCGCCAATTTTAGTTACTCGACTAAAAGGTTTAGTCTCATGCTCGCAATCCAATCCGACAAACCGCCGCTTAAACACATTGATTTTTTTCGCCAGACGCCGTTATTCGACAAACTGAGCGAAAGCGAACTGGCGCAAATTATGCAAGACGTGGTCGAACGTCAGTTCCAACCGGGCGAGATTATCTTCCGGGAAGGAGACCCCGGACAGGTGCTTTACCTGGCGAAAAGCGGTCAGGTGCGCATCTTCGTCAACGGAATGGACGGCAGCGAAACCTCGGTGATTCTGATTGGCAGTCCAGGGCAGATGTTTGGCGAATTGGCCGTTATTGATGGGATGCCGCGCTCGGCTACGGCCGTGGCCATGGACGACGCCGTTCTCTATACCCTCAGCCGGGAAGCCTTCCGCAGCCACATGCGCCACATCCCCCAATTCAGCCTCAACTTCTTGCGCGAATTAAGCATTCGCCTGCGTTACAACACCCTGCAAGTGGATAGCCTGGCTTCCCTGGGCGTACCGCGACGGCTGGCGCGCAAGTTGTTGGAACTGGCGCAGCAGTACGGCCAGGTACGCCACGATGGCGTCATCATCCATATGACCCTCACCCAAACCGACCTGGCCAGCCTGATCGGCGCAACCCGTGAAAGCACCAACAAAAGCCTGCGCGACTTCCGGCGCCAGCGCTGGATTGAAATCAGCCAGGGGCACATCACCATTCTGGACCCTGAAGCGCTGCGCGCCCAAGTCTCTGCCTAGCCACAACTTACGGCCGTCTGCTAAAGCAATCGTCAGCCCGCCAGACCAAAAGCCTGGAATTTTGCACGCAAATCTCTTACACTATGAACACTCTGGTAACTGTCGTGTTTGTACCGATGAACGGAACTAACGAGTTTTTCGCGTAACGGCCGTACCTTCTTTGCTAGAATTCACGATACCCACCTTGAACACATGATGGGTCCACCGGGCAATGTATTTACATAAAAGACACAAAAGTTCATGAAAATAGCGCGCACATCCGAAGGAAAAGAAATTCTGGCTAAACCCGACGCACCAGATCAGGCAGTCTGCCCCTTTTGCAGCGGAATCGTGATCTTGCGCGGTCGGCGAACCATGAATAACGGGCAGCCTGCCTATTATTGGCGACACCTAAACAACAACAACCGACATTGCAGCGGCCGAAAACGACCTGTCGGCTAGGCGCGATGGCCCAGCCTGGCAATTTTTGGGAGAATTTTATGTGTGGACGATTTGCATTAATCAGCCCTGGCGATTCGTTACAAGCTGCTTTTGCGGTTGAGCAGACGCACCTGGACCTGGCACAAATAGGACCGCGTTACAACATCGCTCCCACCCAACCTGTGCTGGCTGTGCGCTTAGCCGCCAACGGCAGTCTTGCCGCCAGCGGCAGTCTTGCCGCCAACGGCAGTCTTGCCACCAACGGCCGTCAACGCGAATTAACCCTCTTGCGCTGGGGTCTGGTCCCTTCCTGGTCGCAAGATAGCAAAATGGGGGCGCGGCTCATCAACGCCCGCTCAGAAACGGTAGCCGAAAAACCCGCCTTTCGCGCCGCCTTCAAGCGCCGCCGCTGTCTCATTCCCGCCGATGGCTTTTACGAATGGCAAAAAACGGACAGCGGCAAACAACCCATGTACATTCACTTGCGGGACGAACGGCCGTTTGCCCTGGCCGGCCTCTGGGAAATCTGGCAAGGAGCGGACGGCAGCGAACTGGAAACCTGCACCATCCTCACCACCAGCCCCAACGAACTCATGGAACCCATCCATAACCGGATGCCTGTCATCCTGGACCCGGCCGATTACGACGAATGGCTGCACGCCGATCCCAAACCAGAGACAGGGCTGCACCTGTTACGGCCGTATCCCGCCGACGAAATGGCCGCTTACCCCGTCAGCGCCTGGGTTAACAGCCCGGCTCATGATGATCCGGACTGTTTGGCCGTAGCCCGTTTACCGTAATCCGTATTCCGTA
>CALFEW010000756.1 GCA_937958365.1 uncultured Chloroflexota bacterium
TGACCTGACATACCACGCTTTACGGAAACTTTACTATGAGTAATTGGACGTCGCTGCGGCGTGCGCTGCTTGCCAAACAGTCGGCCTGGCTGTTGGCGTTGATTCTGGTCGTCGCTCTTGCGCTGCGGTTGTGGGCGCTGGATTTTGGTTTACCACATCTGTTTCATCCAGACGAAGATGCGGTGGTTATGCCGGCTTTGCTTATGCTAAAGACGGGCAACCTGGAGCCGGATCGGTTTGAATATGGATCGTTGCAAATTTATGCGCTGACGGCCGTCTCTACCATTGTTTACCTTTACCTGGCCCGCGCCGGTCTGGTCGGCGACCCAACCCAATTGCCGATCTATGAACGCGGCGCGTATCCTATGACTTATGCTTTGCTCGATTTTTTTCTGGCAGCGCGCCTGTTGTCTGCTGTAGCGGGTGTGGGCATTGTGCTGATGGTTTACATGTTGACCAGGCGATTGGCGAACCAACGGCAGGCGTTGGTTGCCGCGGCAATAACGGCCGTTACCCCCATGCTTGTAGACAATGCCCATTATGCCACCCCAGACACCCTGCTCACCTTTTGGACTCTATTCACCCTCTACCTGCTCGTTCGCGCTTACGACAATTGGGATACAGGCAACCTGTGGGCCTACGTCGGCGCTGCGTTTGTAGGCGGTCTGGCTACTTCTACAAAATATAACGGCGCGGTCTTGCTTGTCCCTGTTTTGCTCGTTCCGCTGCTCAAGAACAAATCACTCGACGACTATTTGTCCTTGCGTACTTTGGGTGGTCCTTTGGGTTTTGTGGCCGGATTTTTGGCGACCAGCCCTTTTGCGTTGTTAAACTTACCGCTATTTCTAAAGTGGGCGGGGTATGCCTTCCGGCTTTACAATCAACCATCTGCGAATTTTGCTGTTCCAAGCTGGCAGTGGCATTTGCAATATTTGGCTACCAGCCGGGAAGCGCCAGTCTTTATTGTTGGGCTTTTGGGCTTTTTCTTTAGCCTGAAGCAGTGGGGCAGACGGGGGTGGATCGTGAACAGCTTTGCCTTGTTTTTCACCCTGGCTATTTTTACCCAAACGGGCCGCCAACCGCGTATGTGGCTGCCTTTAGCACCAATCTTTGCCGCCTGGGCGGCCTTGTTCATAGATACGGCCGCACACTACATACAAAAGAAAATGGCGCAAAGAGTGGTGACAGACGGCCGTAACCCGGTCTGGCGCGCCACATTTGCCACCTATTTACCAGTGGTCTTGGCCTTGTTATTGCTGCTTCCGGCTTTTGCCGCCAGCCTTCGGATTGTCTCGGCTTTACAAGGACCCGACGTGCGCCTGCTGGCGGCAAATTGGATAGAGACCAATGTGCCCGCTGGCGCTGTTGTTGCGGTTGATTATTTTCCACCGAATGTAGATACGGCCGTGTGGCCTGTTGTCAGAACATTTCGTCATTCGCAACACGATCTGGACTGGTTTACAGAGCAAAATGTGGCGTACCTCATTTTTAGCCAGGGCATCTATAGCGAACAGCGCCTGCCCCCGGCAGAAGAACCCGCCTATCAATTATTGTTGGGGCAGCTATGCCCCGTCGAAACCGTTTACGGTTCCTTCATATCCAACCCAGATTTCACCATGCGGATTTATCGCGTCCCGCCCTGTTCATAGAGAACATTGAACGTTCACGAAGCGAAAAGGTTGTCATGGATACATTACAAAGCCGTTTATTGGTCATTGGCCTGGACGGAGCCACCTTTGATTTGATTACGCCGTGGGTACAAGACGGCCGTCTTCCCCATCTGGCCCGTCTCATCAAAACTGGGTGCAGTGGTCCGCTGCGCTCCACCATTCAGCCAACAACAGCCCCAGCCTGGACTACCTTCCTCACCGGCGTCAACCAGGGCAAACATGGCCTGTACGATTTTGTCACCCGTCGCCAGGATAGTTACAACCTGGAGATCACCAGCGCGGCGCACATCAAAGCCCCATCCATCTTCGATTTTGTAGGCCAGCAAAATGGCAAAGTCATAGGAATTAACATCCCGTACACGGCCCCAGCGCGCCCGGTGAACGGCGTTTTGATCGGCGGCCCATTTGCCCCGGCCGTAACGCCGGAATTGTTCTTTCCTCGCCACTATCACGAAAAGATTCTGCGGCTTGTGCCCGGTT
>CALFEW010000757.1 GCA_937958365.1 uncultured Chloroflexota bacterium
CGAATGGGCAGGCTTTGCGCTTCCTGGCGGCTGGCAAAACGAATTTGCACCGGGCGGTTTTCCCAGACGATGTCGTTTGCCAGTTGTTCGGCGGCGCGCAGTTGGGCTGTGGCAAGGTCGGGAATGTTCAGGTCAATGGTCAGGTTGGTCTCGTTCAGGTGGAAGCCAATGGTTTCGGCTTCGGCGATGCGGATGAAGGCCTGGGAGAGGATGTGCTGTCCGGTGTGCTGCTGCATGTGGTCAAAGCGACGGGGCCAATCAATCACGGCCGTTCCCCCCGCGCCAACCATCACTCCTTCCGCCAGCGCCGCTGGCAGCCAATGAAGCACCGCGCCATCCGCCTCCCGAATAGACACATCTACAATTGCACGGCCGTTGATGGTTCCCCGGTCGGCCGGTTGTCCGCCGGAAGTGGGATAAAAATAGGTATGCTCCAATACCAGAGCAGCCCGATCTCCCTCTATAAATTGTTCAACAATGTTGGTGGAAAAAGTTGTGGTATACGCATCCTGGTAATATCGTCTAGCTCTCATTACGTCGTTTATCTTCCGTCCAGATAGGCAGTATGAAATTGAAGCGTGCGCCGCCGTCAGGGGCGTCGTCTACCCAGATTTTGCCGCCATGCGCTTCTACTGCCAGACGGCAGAAAGCTAAACCAAGTCCCAGTCCTTTGGAATACGTGTCTGTTTTGATGCGTCGGAACTTTTCGAAGATGGTGTCTCGTAGCCCTTCGGGGATGCCTTCGCCCTGGTCGCTCACCGAGATCAGCACGTTGTGTTCGTCATGCGGTTTAGCCTCGAAGGTGATTTTTTCGCTGTCTGGGCTGTATTTGATGGCGTTGTCCAGCAAATTGATCAGCACGCGCCGAATCATGTCTTCCTGAACGTAAACGTGTGGCAGGTCGGCGTCAATTTGCCGGCAAAGCTCAATTTCTCTCTTTTCGTAGCTCGGTTTGACTGTGTCCCAAACGTCCTCGACCAGTTTGTTCAGGTCTACCCGGCGCTGTTCCGTGATGGGCCGGCCGGCTTCAAGCTGATTAATGTCCAACACGGAGCGGATGAGTGTTTGCAGGCGGCTGCTGCTGCGCATCGCAATGTCTACCATTTCCAGAAGGATAGGGTTGCTGTCGGATGGCAGTTCGTAAGTGAGAAGCTCCAGGCTGGAGATGACGTTGCCCAACGGACTTTGCAAATCGTGGAAGAGCATGGCCTGAAGGTCTTTGCGCATCTCTTCCAACTCGATTTGTTTGGAGATGTCGTGGTGGATCCACTGAATGAATTCACTTTCGCCGTAAGAGGTCCGTTTGGCATACACTTCGACGTGAATGCGACGGCCGTTTTTCGTGACAATCTCGCTGTTAAGCACCCGCACCGAGTGTGGCTGCATCCGTTTGACGTTGGGCAGTTTGGCTTCTGGGATGTGCAGATCGCTGATTTTTAGCCCCAACAATTCCTGGCGAGAATAGCCCATAAAAGCAAAAGCACGGCGGTTGGCCTCAATAATATTTCCGGCCAAATCGGCCAGGATAATGGGATCAATACTGTCTTGAAACAAACCGGTGTAACGTGCTTCGGCGGCTTGTGTCAGCGTGAATTGTTGGGCGTTGGCAATGGCGCTGCTGGCAATATTTGCCAGATTAACCAACAAGTCCAGGTCCTGGTTGGTAAACACGCTGTCTATCGGGTTAATGGCCTGAATCGTGCCCAACACTTCCCCTTTGTAGGTCATCGGGGCGCAAATCATGGCGCGGGTCTGGTAG
>CALFEW010000758.1 GCA_937958365.1 uncultured Chloroflexota bacterium
ATCAGCCGGTTTTACCCTGAATTTGATCTGACGTTGGCAATTCAAGTAGGCTGTCTGTCGTTGTTTGCCACGGCGCTGACCAATGTGGGTAAGGCGTTTTGTCTGGGTTGGCTGCGCCCGAAAGTGCGAACCATCGTTTTGTTATTGCGCCGCGTGGTGGAAATTGGCGGGCTGCTGTTGGTGGCTGCGTGGGGGCTGACCGTTGCGCGGGCCGTTGGCGTGCTGGCCGTGGCCGACACGTTTGCGGCGCTGGCTTTTAGTTTTGTGGCCTGGCGCGCTTTGCGCGCTGTGCCCGCCGGGGATGCGGAGGCAGCCGGAATTCGGGCGGTGGGGCGGCGTATTGTAGGTTATAGCTGGCCGTTGATGGGGTCGCAGTTGGCGGACGTGGTGGGGCAAAATGTGACGAAATTGCTGATCGGCCGTTTGACGACACCGGCCATTTTGGGTTTTTACAGCGTGGCCCGGCTGGCGGTGGATCGATTGATGTTGCTGTTGACGCAGATGCCGCTGATGGCCGTGCCGGTGATGTCGCAGGATGGCGTAGCGGCGGATAGTGAACGGGTTTACGGCCGTATCGGGCGCTTGTTGCAATATCAATGGGCGTTAGCCAGTCTGGGCAACCTGGTTTTATGGTCCGCAGCTCTGTTGTTTGTGCGTCTAGTGGGCGACACGGCTTACGGGCCGGTTGTATCAGCGCTGCGGATATTGGGCCTGTCGCTGGTTTTTTGGGCCGGAACCATCAGCCTGCATGTTGTCTTTTTGCTCCACGAGCGGACGACGGGCATTTTCGTTCTTTACCT
This sequence comes from uncultured Chloroflexota bacterium, assembly GCA_937958365.1. Taxonomy (GTDB): domain Bacteria; phylum Chloroflexota; class Anaerolineae; order Promineifilales; family Promineifilaceae; genus Leptovillus. The sequence goes on from CALFEW010000758.1 coordinate 801, forward strand.
GGTGCAGTTGCTCACGGCCGCGGTGGGTTACATGGCCCTGGCCTCCACCTGGTCTACCAATGGAATTGCCCTGGCCGATGTGCTGGCGCAAACGGCCGTTTTCGGCGTAGCTGTGTATTTGGTGAAATCCCGCTTTCATTTTCCCATCGAGAAGTATTTGCCCATGATGGGCCAACAGTTTGGCGTTATGGCTTTGCTGCTGTTGCCGATCTGGCTGCTGCCGGATGGCTGGTGGCTGGTGGGGTGGGCGGTGTTTACCGCCTGGGTGTATCTCTCTTTTTTGCTGCGGAGCGGTTTGCCGGACGAGGCGGAATGGCGCTATTTGGATGGTGTGAGGATTGGAAACGGCCGTTTCCAGCCCTATCCCGCCCGTTTGTGGCGCATCACCCGGCAATATCAAAAAAGGTTGCAGATGGGTGGAGAAAACTAGCATGAAGTCTCAGATAACCTGTTGGTTCTTGTGTTTTGTGTTGTGCTTTGCCGGGTTGCTGATCGTTGGCTGCCAGGCGTCGCCGCCGGTGCTGCCTACGCGGGCGGAAACGGCCGTGTCTTCCATACCAGGCAGCGATCCGTCGCAGGCGTCGGCGCCTGCCACGCCGGTTACGGCAACGGCGACCAGCGAACCACCCGCCGGTCCGCCGAACATCGTGCTGATTGTCATTGATTCGCTGCGCGCCGATCACGTGTCGGCTTATGGATACGGCCGTGCCACCACAACTAACCTCGATACCCTCATCGCCGCCGACGGGATGCGCTTCGAGCACGCCATTAGCTCTGCCTCGTGGACATGCCCCGCCAACGCAGCCATCATGAGCGGCATCATCCCCTCGCGCCTGGAATCTAGTTGGGCCACCGTAGGCGATGCTCTGCCGCGCCGCATAGACACCCTGGCCGAATACCTGCAAGATGGGGGTTATTACACGGCCGGTTTCATCACCAATACCTGTATCAGCCGTAATCATGGGTTTGCCCAGGGCTTCGACGTCTACAACCAGGATTTTCTGCGCCGCGAAGACGTGGATGCGTACAATCAGGTGGACGCCGCCGAAATAAACGCCCTCGTCTTATCCTGGCTTACCGACGAATGGCAGGGCACGCGCAAAGCCAACAAGCCCTTGTTCTTGTTTGTCTATTACATGGACCCGCACGTCGTCTACGCGCCCCCCGCTCCTTACGATACCCTGTATGATCCCACCTATGACGGCCCATTTACCTCCGAGGGGTTCGACGTGGGGCAAGATGTGGTGGCCGGACTGGTCAGCCCATCCGAGCGCGACATTGAGCACATCCAGGCGCTTTATGATGGCGAAATCACCTATTGGGACAGTCAGTTCGCCTGGTTCATAACCGGGCTGGAAAATCTGGGCTTGCGGCACAATACGCTGTTCATCGTGACGGCCGATCACGGTGAGCTGTTTGGCGAACACAACAAATGGGTTCACGGTACGGCCCTTTACGAAGAATTGATTCGCGTCCCCTTGCTGATGTGGTATCCCGGCGTGATTCCGTCTGGGACCAGCGAAACCCCTGTGCAAACATTTGATCTGATGCCCACCATCCTCGACCTGGCTGATCTGCCCTCACCACAGGATGTGGACGCGGTGTCGCTTAGTCCCTTGTTTCGTGGTGAGACGTTGCCCGCTCGTACCATATACAGCGAAGTAGACGCCGCGCCCAGCACCGATCATTGGTCGGCCTGGATTGCGCCGGACACAGACCTGCGCTCCGTTGAACGGGAAGGTTGGAAGCTTATTTACCACGTCGGCAGCCCGGCGGAAGACGAACTGTATCAGCTTGAAACCACGTCGCTTTATGAGCGTGATAACCAGATTCAGGCGGAAGCGGCGCGCGCGGAACAATTACGCCAGGAAGGGATGGTCTGGTTTGCCCGCGAGTAACGGCCGTTTTCCCCCATCGCCCAACACATGACAAACATCACCGCCCACATATGCCAAATGGTACTTATGTCTCATTTCCC
>CALFEW010000759.1 GCA_937958365.1 uncultured Chloroflexota bacterium
TGTTCGGTTTACGGAATACGGCTTACGGCTCACGGTTCACGGCCGTTCTCCGGCATCACATAATTGGCAATAGCCTGGCCCATCACGGCCACGCCGTCCATCATGGCCCGTTCATCAAAATTGAAGCGCGGGTGGTGGTGGGCAAAGGTGTAACCCTTTTCAGAATTACGCGCGCCGATAAAAAAGTAACAGCCAGGAATTTCTTCCAAAATGTAGCCCATGTCTTCTGAGGCCATCGTCCGGTGTTCAACGATATTGTCTGCGCCCATCATTTGCGCGGCGGCCCGGCGGACAACGGCCGTTGGCTCCGGCGCATTATTCACAGCCGCCACAATGGCAATGGTCTCCATGGTCGCTTCACAGCTAAAGGCAATGGCCTGATGGTGGGCCATCTCCAAAATGCGCCGGTAAATCATGCGGTGCAAGTCATTGTTGTAACTGCGTACGGTTCCCTTCAAAATAGCCCGATCCGGGATGACGTTAAACGTGGTTCCGGCCGAAAATTGCCCAATAGACACCACCACGCTGTCTTGCGGGTTCACGTTGCGGCTGACAATACTCTGCAACCCGGAGACGATTTGGGCGGCCGCCAGAATGGGGTCTACGGCCAGATGGGGCGCGGCCCCATGCCCGCCATGCCCCTGCACCGTTAGCGTAAACACGCTGGACGAAGCCATGCACGGCCCTTCTACCACGCGCACTTTGCCAAATTCTTCCGGCGTCCACAAATGCATCGCCAGGGCGACGTCCGGGCGCGGATTTTGCAGCACACCATCGGCGATCATAGCAAATGCGCCGCCCATCCCTTCTTCGGCCGGTTGAAAAACAAATTTAATGGCGCCGGCCATCTCTTCCTGGTAATGGGTGAGGATTTTAGCCAGGGCCAGCCCCATTGTCGTGTGGCCGTCGTGACCGCAGGCGTGCATGACGCCGGGGGTTTGCGAGGCATAATCCAGCAGGTTTTCTTCCTGGATCGGTAGGGCGTCCATGTCGAAGCGAACCATAATCGTGGGGCCGGGTTTGGCTCCTTCCAGCAGAGCGACTACACCGGTTTGCCCAACGCCGCGCTGCACTTCCAGCCCCAATTGCTGCAAGGTGTCGGCCACAATTCCCGACGTGCGCGTTTCCTGAAAACCCAGTTCAGGATGACGATGGAAGTCACGCCGCTGTTCAACCATGTAATCAAATAGTTTTTCTGCTTCCCGTCTAAAATCAGGTTGTGTCATACGTCTAAACCACTCCGGCAGCCGCATTTGGGCTTTGCTGTCGCCAGATTATAGCAGAGTTGGGCAAAATGGGGGGCAGCGTTGTCCGTTCCGTCGGGCGCTAAGGACCATCCCAGGTCGGATGTAGCCGGCGAAATCCTTTTTGCGTTCTGGCGTTCAGCCCAAAGGTGCGACGCGCTTTTCCTGCAAATGCGTTGCACCTGAATACTTCTGGGGTGATTGTTATGGTTCTGTTAACGCGGTTGCTGATGGGGTAAAATGGATGCTTATGAAGATGGACAACGTCAGGAACCATTGTTTTCGCCGCTTTTGTTTGACATAAGGAGTGGCTTATGCTGAAGTTTTTGCTGCCGCCAGATTGCAGCGCCACCAACCTGGCTGAATGGTCCGCGCGCCAGATAGCGCCTGCAACCCCATC
>CALFEW010000760.1 GCA_937958365.1 uncultured Chloroflexota bacterium
CGCGCCCGCTTTTGTGCAGGTTCCCCTGCGCGAGTTGTTGGGGACGCGCTGGTATCCCATCGAAGACATGTATGGCTTGATCCCCCTGTTGGTGGGTTCGCTGCTGGTGACGGTGGGCGCGGTGGTGATTGCCGTGCCGTTGGGATTGACAACGGCCGTTTACCTGGGTGAATTTGCGCCTCCCTGGCAGCGCGAAATTCTTAAACCGATCATCGAAGTGCTGGCCGGTATTCCCTCCATCGTCCTCGGTTTTCTGGGTTGGGTTGCCCTGGCGCCGCTGATTCAGGCGGCCGGCGCGGCCACCGGCCTGACGGCCTTCACCGGGGCCATCATCCTGGCCTACATGTCTTTGCCCACCATCATCAGCATCACCGAAGATGCCCTGTATGCCGTGCCCAAAGAGTACCGCGACGGCGCATTGGCCCTGGGCGCGACCCAGTGGCAAACTATCTGGCGCGTCGTGCTGCCGGCCGCCCGCTCCGGCATTGTGATTGCCGTGATGTTGGGCATTGGCCGGGCCATCGGCGAGACGATGGCGGTGATGTTGGTGACGGGCAACGCGGCCAACATCCCGGCGTTTGGTCTGGGCGCGTTTTTCCAACCCGTCCGCACCATGACGGCGACCATCGCCGCGGAAATGGGCGAGGTAGCCCAGGGTAGTTTGCATTATTCGGTGCTGTTTGCTATTGGCATCGTCTTGTTTGTCATCACGTTTCTGGTGAATTCGCTGGCGACGCGCTTTATCGGCGGCGGGGCGCGGCGGCGGGGAGGGCAAATATGACCCGGCAGCAGACGCAAAAAATGGCGACGTGGTTGATCACGGGAACGGCCGTTATCGTCATTTTCCCTATCGTCCTGGTCGTTTTGTACGTCGTCGCCAAAGGGATTGGCACGGTCAACTGGGAATTTCTCTCGCAGCCGCCGCGCAACGGCATGACCGAAGGCGGCATCTTCCCGGCGCTGCTGGGCACGCTCATTTTAACGTTCGGCACGGCGATTGCCGCCATTCCTCTGGCCGTCGGCGCGGCCATCTACCTGGCCGAATACGCCGGGGACAATCGCGCCACCCGGGCCATCCGTCTGGCTATCGTTAACCTGGCCGGGATTCCCTCCATCGTTTACGGGCTGTTTGGCCTGGGCATGTTTGTCCTTTTCCTCAATTTTGGCACGTCCATCCTGGCCGGGGCGCTCACCCTGGGCCTGATGACTTTGCCGGTGGTCATCAGCACGGCCGAAGAGGCGATTCTGGCCGTGCCGCAGGAATTCCGGGTCGTCAGCCTCAGCCTGGGCGCGTCGCGCTGGCAAACCATCCGCCATCAGGTGCTGCCCCACGCCCTGCCCGGCATCATCACCGGAGTTATTTTGGGCCTGGGCCGCGCCGCCGGAGAGACGGCGCCGATCCTGTTTACGGTGGCCGCCTTCTACCTGCCGGAACTGCCCAAATCGGTCCTGGACCAGACGATGGCGCTGCCTTATCACCTGTACGTTATCTCGACGCAGGTTCCCGGTATGCCTTTGAATATTCAGTACGGCACGGCCCTGGTACTCCTGTTTATCGTGTTGTCGTTTACTCTGGTGGCAACGGTCATTCGCACCGTTATGCGCCGGCGGCGGGAGTGGTGAGGGCGCTATGACGGCCAAGATTTCGATCAACGACTTATCGTTTACCTACGCCGATGGTGTTCAGGCGCTGCGGAATGTTAACATAAACATCGCCCCCAACGAGTTGTTTGTCTTGTTTGGGCCATCGCGGGCGGGCAAAACGACTTTGCTGCGCCTGTTGAACCGGCTGGCGGACCTGCTGGATGGTACGCAGCGCACGGGGGAGATTTTGTTTAACGGCCGTGACGTTTTCGCTACGGCCGTAGACGTAGCCAACCTGCGCCGCCGTATTGCCATGGTGTTTGCCGTGCCTACGCCGCTGCCCGGCTCCATTTACGACAACCTGGCCTACGGCCTGCAAATGGCGGGCATCCGCGATCGTCGGATAATTGACGAGCGCGTGGAGCGTTCGTTACGTCAGGCCGCTTTATGGGGCGAGGTGAAAGATCGCCTGCAAGATTCGGCCTTTGCTCTTTCCGGCGGCCAGAAGCAGCGCATGTGTCTGGCGCGCAGTCTGGCTCTGGAACCGGAAGTGATTTTGCTAGACAACCCGACGTCTGGGCTGGACCCCATTTCTACGGCCATGGTGGAAGAATCGCTGTTTGAACTCCGGCAGCAGTACACCATCATCATGGTTCCGCACAGCGTGCAGCAAGCCTCGCGGGTGGCCGACCGGGCCGCCTTTTTGCTGAACGGTGAAGTGGTAGAAATTGGCACGCAGCAGCAAATCTTCATCCAACCGCGTGATAAACGCACGGAAGATTACGTGACGGGGCGTTTTGGCTAAACAAGGGTTTCGTACGCAGCCAGATTGGACCAATCTCAAAGATTGGTCCAATCTTTGAGAAAGCTCTATGGATAACAAAATCGAGGTTCGCAAGTTTAATTTTTACTACGGCTCATTTCAGGCGTTGATTGATCTCAACCTGCCGATTCGGGCCAATCAAATCACCGCGCTCATTGGACCTTCCGGCTGCGGCAAGTCTACATTTTTGCGGGCATTAAACCGCATGAACGACACCATCAAAATTGCCCGCGCTGAGGGCGAAGTGCTGCTGGACGGTAAAAACATCTACGACGCAGACGTAGACGTGGCTGATTTGCGGCATCGGGTGGGCATGGTGTTCCAACGGCCGAATCCTTTCCCGCAAAGCATTTACAACAACGTCGCCTTTGGCCCGCGCGTTTTGGGCATGGACAAAACCCAGGACCTGGACCAGATTGTGACCGAAAGCTTACAAGGGGCAGCGCTGTGGGACGAGGTGAAGGATAAGTTGGATAAACCGGCTCTGGAACTGAATCCGGGACAGCAGCAGCGTATGTGCATCGCCCGTACGATTGCCGTGCGCCCGGAAGTGATTTTGATGGATGAGCCTTGTTCGGCGTTGGACCCGGTAGCGACGCTGCACGTTGAGGAGTTGATGCGCCGGTTGTCGCAGGAGTACACGATTGTCATTGTGACCCACAACATGCAGCAGGCGGCGCGGGCTTCAGATTGGACGGGTTTTTTCTGGTTGGGGCGGTTGGTGGAGTTTAATGAAACGATGGAGTTGTTTACCCATCCGCGCCAGGAGTTGACGGAGTCGTACATTACCGGGCGGCAGGGTTAGCGGGGGAAGTGCGTAGGGTGCGATGATCAGGTGAGGTTGACGGCCGTTGGCAGTTCCACCAATTCTCCCGTGACCAGGTAAATCACGCGCTCGCAGATGTTGCCGATACGGTCGCCGGCGCGTTCCAGATTGTGGGCAGCCCACATCAGCTTGTTGGCCTGGATGATTTGCTGAATGTCGGCAAGAATGGCGGAGAGCAGCTCTTGTTGCAGTCGGGCGTAGAGGGCGTCTATCTCCGCGTCGTGGGCGTAAACGGCGTAAGCCTGGGCGGCGTCCCGCGACAGGAAGGCGTTGATGCTTTCGGTGAGCATTGTGCAGGCTTTTTCAGCCATGATACAGAGGTCGGCAACGGCCGTTAACCGTGGCATATACCCCAGTTGCAAATTAATCTTGGCGATGCCTTTGGCGTAATCGTTGATGCGTTCCAGTTCCCCGGCAATGGTCATCACGGCCGTAATCAACCGTAAATCTCGCGCTCTGGGCTGCTGCGTGGCAATCAAACTGAGACAGGTTTCTTCGATGCGGATGTAAGCGGCGTTGATCTGTTCGTCGGCGGCAATCAGGCTCTCGGAACGGGGCAGGTCGCATTGCTGCAAGGCAACGGCCGTAATCACCAGGTTTCCTTCCACCTGGCTGCTCATCACCAGCAACTGTTCCTGCAATTGCTCCAGTTGATGTTCAAACGCGCCGCGCAGCATGATCACAGCATACCACAGCCTATTTAAAGCGCTATTACAATTGGTTAACGGTTGGCTAAGGGGTTGTTAACAGGTGGTTAAGAGCTGTAGGCCGTATTCTGTAAGCCGTATTCCGTAATCCGTAAGCCGTGTTCTGATTACGGAATACGGAACACGGAACACGGAATACGGAACACGGATTACGGCTTACGCCTTTTAGCTGGAACGCAGGGTAAAGTAGAACGTGCTGCCTTTGCCTTCTTTGCTTTCGGCCCAGATACGGCCGTTGTGCGCCTGAACGATGTGGCGGGCAATGGCTAATCCCAGACCCGTGCCGCCGCGCCCGCGTGTGCGCGCCCGGTCGGACTTGTAAAACCGCTCGAAAATGCGCGGCAAATCCTCCGCCGAAATGCCCACGCCGGTATCGGTCACCATGATGACCACCGATGGCGGCAACTGGGTAAGCATCTGGCTGACCTGTTTGGGCGCGTCGGTATCGGCAAAGGCGGAGACTGTCACCTGACCCTGCGGCGTGAATTTAAGGGCGTTGTGGACCAGATTGTTGACCACTTGCTGCACGCGACCGGCGTCGGCCAGCACTTTGGGCAGATTGTCGGGAATAGCCACCACCAGTTCCAGGCCGTCGCGCTGCGCCTGGGCGCGAAAACGTTCCAGCGGGGCCTGAACCAGATCGGAAACGGCCGTAGGCGATAACTTCAACGGCACGCGCCCCGATTCAATGCGCGACAGCTCCAACAATTCCTCAACCATCTGCGTCAGCGTATCCACCTCATGCTCGGCCCGGCTTAAAAAGCGCGTCGCCGCCGGTCGGTCGTCCATTGCGCTATCTTGCAAGGTTTCCACCACCGCCCGCAAAGAGGCCAGCGGCGTGCGTAATTCATGCGACAGGTTGCTGATGAAATCGCGCCGCACCGTTTCCAGCCGCCGAATAGTCGTCAGGTCCTGCAAAATCACCAGATAAACCAGCGAACCCTGGCGCATGATCGGCGTGACCACCGCCTGCAAAAAGAGGTCGCGGCCCACTTCCACCGCGGCGATTTGTTCTTGTTTTTGCTGCTGGCATTGCTGCCACAGGCCAATCAGTTGGTGATGGCGCAGCGTCTCGGCGATGGGGCGGCCCAGGGCTTTTTTTTCTGTGGCTCCCAGCAGGCGCATGGCGGCCGGGTTGACCTGGCGCACGTAGCCATGCGCATCGGCGATGATGACGCCGTCGGCCATGTAGGCCAGCACAGAGGCAAGCTGGTCGCGCTCTTCGGTCAGTTCGGTGATGATCTGGCTGTCGTGGTCAATGAGTTGGTTATAGGCGTGGATGAATTCGCTGGTTTCGTCACGGCCGTAATGCATGATCCGGGCGTGTCGGTCGCCGCTCAAAACACGGCGGGTGGTGCCCAGCAGGTCTTGGATGGGGCGGGTGAAGCGGGCAGCCAGGAAAAAAGCAAGGGCAACGGCCGTCACCACCATCACCCCGGCGCCCACCCACAGGGTTGTGCGCCAACAATCGGGGCTGCTGCTGCACGCCGGGCGGCTGGCGGCATACACCGTTATCCCGGAAACCAGCACCGCCAGGAGGGCGTACGGAATGGCAAGCTGCCAGCGCAAGCGCGAAAACATAAAGGGTGTTAATCCTGGCTCATTATCAATTAGCCTTCAAACCGGTAGCCAATGCCGCGGACGGTGACGATGCGGCTGGCGTTGGCCGGGTCTGGCTCGATTTTTTCGCGCAGCCAGCGCACGTGGACGTCTACGGTGCGGCTGTTGCCATCATAAGACCAGCCCCACACCCGCTCCAAAATCAAATCGCGGGACAACGCCATGCCCTGATGCCGGGCCAGGAAGAGGAGCAGGTCGAATTCTTTGGGTTTCAGGCGTACGGCCGTTTCATCCAGGCGCACTTCACGGCGGTTTTGGTCAATAGCCAGGTTGCCAAAGGTGAGGGTGATGGTGGTGGGTGATGCCGGTTCCACTTCCTCCACCTCTTGTTCGGCGGCCATTTCCTCGCGGACCAGCTTGACGCGCCGCAGCATGGCTTTCACCCGCGCCAGCAGCTCGCGCATACTGAACGGTTTGGTCAGGTAATCGTCGGCGCCCATTTCCAGGCCGACAATTTTGTCCACTTCTTCGCTGCGGGCAGTGAGCATGATGATGGGCATGCTGAGTTCTTTGCGCAAGATGCGGCACACTTCAAACCCATCAATGCCCGGCAGCATCACATCCAGCACGACGAGGTCGGGCTGATGGGTGCGGGCCAGGGCCAGGGCGTCACGGCCGTTAACGGCCGTAAACACCTGATACCCCTGATGAGCCAGGTTATACTCCAACGTTTCCAGCAGCGTTGTATCGTCTTCGACAACTAATACTTGATAATCCATGTATTCTTTTGTAACAGTGAAAAATGGAGGTGTCAATATGTTGGGGGATTTTGGGGATGAGCAGGTGAATAGGTGTAGGGGTGAAGGAGTGATAGTTTACCCCTTCACCCCCCTACAGCCACTACTCCAGCCGGTACTGGAAGGGGAAGAGCGCCACCGGCAGCAGCTTGAAGTGCTGTTTGGCAAAAGGGATGCCGATGATGGTGATTGCCAAAACCAGGGCGCTGACCAGGTGGGCAATGGCGATTTCCCAGCCAAACAAAACGATCCAGATGATGTCGAACACCAGAGTCAGACAGCCGCCGGCTCGTTTTGCTTCCACGACCTCTTTGCCAAACGGGGCAAAGGTCGCCACGCCCAACTTGATGGACTGAATGCCAAAAGGAATGCCCACGATGGTGAGGCACAACAGCAGCCCGCCGCTGATGTAGCCCATGCCTGCCAGGAATCCGCCAAAAATTAACCAGATGATATTGCCAATAAGACTCATGTTCTTTCTCCCTTTTTGGTTTGATGGTCTGTTGGTATCATGGTTGGTTGGTTTGATGGTTGGTTAACCAACCAGACAAACTATCCAACGAAACCAACCCGCTCCATATTACGCACTCTGGTGGTTGGGGTTGCGGGTCGGACGGCCGTTTCCTTCCCCAACTTAACGACTGCTCATGAACCTGCATTATATCCCACTTGCGCCAAAAAAAGACGCCGGTCAATTGCCTGTTATAATTTAGCCACGATCAACCTCTGTGCCTTCGCGCCTCTGCGTTGATATGACCTGACACGAGGAGACACCATGACTGACCAAGACCCTTCGACCAACGGCCGTGCCCGCATCGCCGCCGCTTTCGCCCGCGCCCAACAGGCACAATCCGCGGCCCTCATGCCCTATTACACCCTGGGCTACCCCGACCGCCAGACGGCGCTGGACGTGGTGACGGCCGTTGCCCCGTACAGCGATCTGCTAGAGTTGGGCGTGCCCTTCAGCGATCCCCTGGCCGATGGCCCCACCATTCAACACAGCACGCAAATCGCCCTGGAAAACGGGACCACCGTCTCCGGCTGCCTGGCGATGCTGCGTGAGTTGCGGCAGCGCGGCGTGATTACGCCGGTGATGCTCATGGGCTACTACAACCCGATTCTGGCCTATGGCATCACCAGCTACGTGCGTGACGCCGCTGCCGCCGGGGCCGATGGCTTCATCGTCCCCGATTTGCCGCCGGAAGAAGCCGACGAATTGGAGCAGGCAGCCGCTGCGGTTGGGCTGGCCCTCATCCACTTTTTGGCGCCTACCAGCAGCCCGGCGCGCATCGCCAATGTGGCCGGGCGGGCGCAGGGATTCATCTATCTGGTTAGTCTGACGGGGGTGACGGGGGCGCGAACGGCCGTGCAAACCGACCTGGCCGCGTTTGTCGCTCGTGTGCGCCAGCAAGCCCGCGTGCCGCTGGCGGTGGGTTTTGGCATCAGCACGCCACAGCAGGCGGCGCAGATTGGCGGCATGGCCGATGGCGTCATCGTCGGCAGCGCCCTCATCAACGCTGTGGACCGGGCCGACGCCGATAAACCGGGCGCAGCGGTCGCTTTTGTCCAGGCGCTGCGGGCAGCTCTGACGGGTCACAACACGCCGTAATGCCTATACCGCGTCGGCGCTTTTCTCAGCCAGGATAGGCAGACCAATTGCGCCTTTTTATGGCGATTAGTTGATAAACTCATGAAAAAATCGGGTATAATTCTGTTATTCCATTCCTATCCACCAAGTCGAGTAGATGAGACAATAACCGTGAAAGTCTGTCAAGACCCGATACTCTTTTTGAAACCTTTCAGGTCTAAACTAGGAAGTTATGGTTTATGGGTGTCGCTTCAACTGGCGTAAGAGCAGACTCGTGTATCTGCTCAGTCTTGGCGAACACATGGGTTTGCCCCTCTGTTTAAGATAGCTCATAAGCGCCTGGTAGATACTGTTAGAGACAAAACAACGAGGAGATTGAAGACCATGTTTGGTAAAAGGAAACCAGAAGACTCTGAATACGATGCAGTGAACGCGATTGTTGACACAGCGTCCCGCTCTGAACCCGACCCGATGATCACGTCAGACGAACCGGAGAGACTCTTCATACCTCCTAAAGCGCCGGTGTATACGGCAGCGCCGCCAGAACCGGTCATTGCTTCGAGCGTACCACATGTTGACACTGCTACCACCGAGTCGGAGCTAACCCGCCTGCGCGACATTTTGTTTGGCGGGCAGGCCCGGTCCACCGAAAAGCGCATCACCGATTTGGAACTGCGTATCGAAGTCGTCCGTCAAGAGCTTGGCGACCTCATTGCCCAAAGGGTGGATGGTTTGGACAAAACGGCCGGTAATCAGATCACCTCTACCCGCGCCGATTTTGTCGAACGGCTGAATATGAGCATTGAAGCCCAAAGCCAGAATTTGCGCGCCACCCGACAAGAATTGGCCGACCAGATTGAGCAGCAAAACACGGATCTGGCGACACAAATTCGCGCCACGCAGCGTGATCTGTCTATGCGCTGGGAAACGCAGCACACAGAACAGACGGCGCAGCTTCGCGAGGTGCAAAAGGAACTGACCCGTCGCCTGGATGACTTAACGGCCGATTTCATGTCTCAACTGCGCCAGATGCACAAAGAGTTGAGTGATCGCCTGGACAAATTGGGAGAGGTCCAATCTGAACAAAACCGCGCACTTCAAGTAGAAAGTAAAAAACGCGACGATGATCTGCGCCACGAGTTGGTGACATTGGCCGGGATGCTGGAAAGCAAAAAGGTCTCGCGCACTGATTTGGGGCAGCTATTAACCGAACTTGGGCAACGTATGCGCAATGGCGCAGACTAAAGGCTTGTGCGGGTTTAGGCTGGACAGGTTTTCCAAAACCTATATGCCGTTTGCAAGTACGTCGCACCTTTAGGCTGAATGCTTACGGACCTATGCCTGGCTGGAAACCCAAATGGTGCATACACTGTTTGGGTTTCTAAGCGTATAGTTGCCACCCCATCCATTCCCCAACCATACAATGAACACTTTGCTCCCTCCAGCCGAACCTCCAGAATCAGAGCAATCCCGCGAACAAAGCAGTGATCAACTGCTGGCGTCTGTGCAGGCCATTCTACTGGCAGACGAGCGCAAGCGTATCCTGGCTTTACAGCAGCAGCTTGATGGCTATAACAGCCAAACCTACGGCCGTATTCAGGACCTGCAAACGCAAACAGAAGCGTTGAAAGTTCAACTGCACGCTGCGCAAAAGGCGTTACGAGAGGCAGAGCAGCGCGCCAAAGATTTGGAACTGGAAGTAGACTTGCTGCGACGCAAGGCGCAGTCTGATTCAGAGGGGTTGATGGAGCGGTTGACGCCGGTGTTTGGCGATCTGGTGGGTCGTCGGGTGCGCGAAAGCCCGGATGAAATGGCCGAAGCCCTGGGGCCGGTGATGGGGGAAGCGATACGGGTGCAAATCCGGGATTCACGCGAGGAGATGGTGGAAGCGTTATCGCCGGTGGTGATGCAGTCGGTGCAAACGGCCGTTAGCGATTTCTTTCGTGAATTCCAGCGGCAGGTAGACGCCCAACTGCGGGTTACGCTGGGTTCTAATGGCTTTTTGCGGAGCGTCTGGGCCAGGCTGCGCGGGGTTTCTCCGGCCGAACTGGCGGTGCGCGACGCGCTGCCCTTTACCATTCGTGAAATCTTCATCATTCAGCAAGGTTCCGGCCTGTTGTTGGGCCAGGCGCACATTTCTGGCGAAGACATAACAGATTCGGATTTGATCAGCGGCATGTTAACGGCCGTGCGCGATTTTGTCCATGACTCCTTCACCCCGACCGGCGATTCCGGCGATGAACTGAATGAAATCCAATACGGCCAGATGCGTATCCTCATCCAGAGCGGCCGCGCCGCGTATGTGGCTGTGGTCATAGACGGCGTCGAACCGCCAGGCTTTCGCGCCCACCTGCGCGCCCTGGTGAATGATTTGAATGTGCGCTATGGTCCGCAACTGCGCGCCTACATCGGCGATTCCGACCAATTGCCCCAATTGGAACCACATTTAGAGCAGTTTTCCACAATCACCCAGGTGGATAATGCGCCAATCGGCCTCTCTTCAGGGCAAAAATGGTTCCTATTGGCCGCCGGCATCATCGGCCTGTTTTTTCTTGGTTTCTCTTGCTTTTATCTGCAATTCACGCTCGCGCTTTACCCCATTGCCTTCCCGTCGGCCACGCCCACCGCTACCCATACGCCCACCGTCACACCCACTGCCACGCATACGCCCACCCATACGCCCACCCACACCCCAACGACAACCGGCACACCCACCGATACCGCTACGCCCACCTACACGGCCACGTCTACCCACACCCCTACGCCATCCTATACGCCATCCAATACACCGACTGCTACCACAACCGGCACGGCTACTCATACCGCAACACCGCCCTCTGCCGAATCTATCAGCCCCATTTGGGTGCGGGCGAGGCCTGCTCTGGATGCGGAACGTATCGTTGCTCTGGAATTTGAGACGCCATTGATTCTTATTTCTGTGCTAGGCTCCTGGGCTGAAGTACAATGGGAGTCTGATTTACCCTGGCTGCCCGGCACGCAGCGCGGTTGGGTTCCCTATAGTTGGATTGCTTTACGGGGGGATGTGATTCCGGTAACGGCTACGTTTACCCCCACGCCGCAAAGGTAGCGTTGATACGAACAAGTCAAAGAAAAATATCACGCTGTCTGCGCTCACCGTAATTTGTTTTGCCGAGATATTGATCATGACCTTGAGTTGTCAGAAAGAACCAGGCTGTCGGAATAGACCATGAAAATCGTGCAGAAGAAAGTGTGTCTATTAGGTGATTTTGCTGTAGGCAAAACCAGTCTGGTGCGCCAGTTTGTTGAAGGTCGCTTCGACGACAGATATTTGAGTACGATTGGCGTTAAAGTATCGCGCAAGACAGTGCTGCGTCCGGATTATCAACTGAATTTGCTTGTCTGGGATCTTGTGGGTGGCAATGAGTTTTCTCGTTCAGAGACGGGTTACATGGTTGGTACGGCCGGTGCGCTGATTGTGTGCGATTTGACCAGAGTGGATACGTTGGACGCTCTGACCCGGTATGCCAACCAGGTGCGGACGGTAAATCCTGATGTGAGCCTGCTGTTTTTAGGGAACAAGGTGGACTTGTTGGAAAAGCGGGCCATTACTGAAGAGCAGTTAACGGCCGTAACCAATGAGTTTAACGGGAGCTACTTGTTCACCAGCGCCAAAACCGGCGAGAATGTTGAGGCCGCATTTATGCAGTTGGCCGGTTTGATCGAAGGAGCGCACAAATGACTGTGCCCCCCATCAACCTGAGCGCCATTATGCTTGCCGCTCAGGTGACCAAAGTTCTGAACGTCATTCACCGCGTGGCTTACGCGCTAGTTTCACCAGAACGGCGCGTGATCTATGTCTCCCCTAATTTCTACACGGTATTAAGCGGTCCAGTCAATTATATGATCGGCCAGCTTATCGAAGATTTGATTTGGGAATTCGCCGGGGTTGAAGATAGTTTCACTGCTATTTTTGAGGGGCGTTTGCCTTTTCTGGCGTTTGAGCGCATTAATCGGGTGATGCCTGACGGCCGTCTCCTTTACCTGGACATCAACGTAACCCTGGTCAACAACCCGGAACTCATGCCCGGCCTGCTGGTCATCGTGGAAGATGTCACCGATCAGGCCCAGATGGAACAGCACCTGGTTCAAGACCGAAACGAGCTGTTTCTCCTGAAAGAGCAGCTTTCTCAAGTCAACACAGAATTACACCATCTCAATCAGCTCAAGTCTTTGTTTTTATCTATGGCCGCGCATGATTTGCGCACGCCACTCACCACGATTCGCGCCTACAGCGATCTGTTATTGCGTCTGCTCCCGGCAGGAGGTTCGCCCCATCTGCTCAAGTATACCGACGTTATCCAGAGACAGGCTATCCGCATGGATTTGCTCATCAATGATTTTTTAGACCTGAATTCATTGGAACAGGGCAAGTTAAATCTGCGATTGAAGAAGACCAGCCTGAACAGGATTGTTGCCCAGGTGGTGAACATGTTGGCCTATCTTGCCGAAAAGCGCCAGCAAACCCTGGTCATGAATGCCCGTTCTGAAGACATTATCTTCGCAGTGGATGAAGATCGGCTGCAACAAGTGTTGAACAACATCATCAGCAATGCTATCAAATACACCCCGACAGCAGGGAAAATTACGGTTTTGACGTGGACAGAAGGGGCAACGGCCGTTGTTGAAGTGACGGATACCGGGCAAGGGATGACTGAAGAACAGCAGGCGTCCGCCTTTAATCTCTACTACCGGGCCGACAACGCCGATAGCCTGAATGCGACCGGCTGGGGACTTGGCCTTTATATTGTCAAGATGCTCACGGAAGCGCACGGGGGTCACGTGACCCTGACCAGCAAACCAGACCAGGGCAGCACGTTTCGCATTTACCTGCCGATGGAGACGGAGAACGGCCGTTTCCAATAGCGACTTGTGCCGCAGGTTACTCGTCAAGCGTCATGCGCGGATTGGCCCAGTAGGCGATGTGGGGTGGGGAAACGGCCGTTTCCAACCTTAACACCACCGACTGCCCGCCAAACTCCGTCAGGGGGACGGCCACTTCCGCCCATACCTGCTCTGGCGTAAACGTGCCTTCGGCCAGCGTCACCGGTTCCGCATTGGGGCGCATCAGGCGCACGCGGAAGGGCGTCGCGCCGGGGGCGTCGCTGCGAAACGCCAGGCGCAGGTCGCTGCCCGCCGGAACTTGCGGCACAATGTACATCAGCGACAACCAGCCATCCGTTTCGGCCAACGGTGCAGCTTTCACCGCAAACCGATACGCCCCGCCCGCTTCCACAACGGCAAAGCCCGTCTCTGCGGTCGTCGTTGCCATCGCCACAACCTGCCCCGCCTGGTCCACCACGTCCAGGCGCGGCGTATTGCTCCAGAGGAACACCGTCTCGTCGCTCAGTTGCAATTCGGGCATCAGGTTAAACACCCGCCCCGCCTCATAATCAAAAACGTAAAAATTGCGGGTCGCCCGGCCATGAAGCTGCAATTGGGCAAAGCCGCCCACCGGCAGTGGCAGGCGCTCATCCAATTCGTACCACACCTCACTAACAGCGCGGAAAAATTGCGGCGTGATGGGGAACCGATTGGCAAAAACGTGGGTCTCATCATTCAGAGTGGGCAGCAGTGCTTTTAACTGCTGTTCGGCGGCCACGTCTCGTTCGGCGCGGGTCAGCCATGCCTGCTGCGCTGCCCGGACACCCAGGATGTGCCCAAGCACGATCAACCCAACCACCGCCGCCAATGCCAGCCCCAGGCGCGATACTTTGCGCCTGCCCAGGCGTAGTTTGGCCGGGCTGGCGGCCAGCAACAGGTCAAATGTCGCGCCAACAGCCCAGACAAAACCAATCGCCCCATTGTAAAAATGGCGTCCGGCAAAGAGATTGGGTTTTTGCGCCCACAAGGCGGCATAAATCAGAGCCAGGTGCAGCAGCAGCCACAACAGCCCCAACCGTACAACCCGATTTCCCACCCAGGCCCAGGCGGCCAGCAGCAGCAAAATGCCCAGGCTAAACAGCAGGCTGTTTGCCATGATGCTGTTTTCCCAGTTGAACTGCATGGTGTAAGTCACGGCCGTATCGCTGATAAACCGGCTGATTTGCTCCGGCGACAACAGGGCCAGCCATTGATTTTCCGCTGTCTGGCTGATGTCTATGGTCAGGTTGGGGCGGGTGAACTGGATGATGACCATCACGGCCGTTAGCCCCAGCATCAGCGCCAGTGTGGCGAAGTGGGCGCGTGGGCGAGGGCGACCCCGGTTGGGCGCGGCATAAGCCACAAACAAGAAAAAGATAGGCAGCAGGATGGCTTCCTCGTGGCTGAACAGCGCCAGCAAGAAAAAAAGAAAAGTCAACGCCAGATGACGTGGCCGCGCGTGGTGTAGATAGTCCAGGTAGAAGCTAAGGCTGAGCAGGGAAAACACGGCCGTCATCACAATCGCCACGCTGCTGACCCAACCGACCACGTCTACATAATGGCCGTGAATGGCAAAGAGCGCGGTGGCGCAGGCAGCGGCAAACGGCCGTATCCCCCACTGCCGCGCCGTCCGATACACCAACGCCGTCGCCAGGGCGTGCCCCAACAAAAGCTGCCAGTAAAAAACCGCCGGATGCAAACCAAAGGCCAACCGGTTCGCCAGAAACCACAGATTTTGCAGCGGGCGGTAATACCAGCCCAGCGTTGTGGGGTTGAAAAGTTGGAAGGCAGCGAACGGCCGTTGCACAAAATTCAGCACATAGCCCAACTGCACGTAATCATCGCCCACCCACGAACCGGCATACGGCGGAAAATAGACGACCAACGCCGCCAAAATCAGCCCCCCCACAAAAATTTGCGCAAACTGAGAATCCTTCCGTGTCCGCATCATCTGCGCTATTATCCCCAAATGAATAGTCAATAGCCAATTGCCAATTGCTAATAGTCAACCCCGTTGACCATTAACAATTAACAATTGACAATTCCCCGGAGGTCCCATGCCCAACCGCCTTTCCCAAGAAACAAGCCCCTATCTGCGCCAACACGCCGACAACCCCGTAGACTGGTATCCCTGGGGCGAAGAAGCCCTCGCCCTGGCCCGTGAACAAGACAAACCTATCCTGCTCTCCATCGGCTACGCCGCCTGCCATTGGTGTCACGTCATGGCCCACGAATCGTTTGAAGATGAAGACACGGCCGTTTACATGAACACCCACTTCATCAATATCAAAGTAGACCGCGAAGAACGCCCCGACCTGGACAGCATCTACATGAGCGCCGTCGTCGCCCTCACCGGGCAGGGCGGCTGGCCGATGACCGTGGCCCTGATGCCCGACGGCCGTCCTTTCTTCGGCGGAACCTACTTCCCACCCACGCCTCGCTACGGGATGCCCGGCTTCCGGCAACTGCTCGAGGGCCTGCACAACGCCTGGCAAACTCGCCGCGCCGACATCGCCCAAAACGCAGAGCAACTCACCCAACACCTCAGCCGCGACCTGGCGCTCGACCCGACCGGCGCGCCGCCCGACGAAACTCTCTTTAACGACGCGCTCAGCGGCCTGCTGCGCGCCTTTGATTCCGACCTGGGCGGTTTTGGACGCGCTCCGAAATTTCCACCGGCCATGACCCTGGAATTTTTGCTGCGCATGGTGGCGCGGCGCGACGACAAAATGGCCCTGCACATGGTCGAACACACGCTGCAAAAAATGGCCTACGGCGGTATGTACGACCAGCTTGGCGGCGGTTTTGCCCGCTATTCCACCGACGACCACTGGCTGGTCCCCCACTTCGAGAAAATGCTCTACGACAACGCCCTGCTGGCCCGCGTCTATCTGCACGCCTACCAGGTGACCGGCAAACCGCTCTACCGGCGCGTCGCCGAGGAAACGCTGGACTTTGTACAGCGTGAGATGCGCCACGAAGCCGGTGGCTTCTACAGCAGCTACGACGCCGACAGCGAAGGCGCAGAAGGCAAATTTTACGTCTGGTCGGCGGCCGAAATTCGCCGCGTATTGGGCGAAGAAGCGTCCCTGTTTATGTTGGCCTACGACGTGACGGAACGCGGCAATTGGGAGGGGAAAAACATCCTCAACCTGCCCCGCACCCTGGATGAAGTGGCGGCGATGGTCAACACGCCGCTGCCCCAGGTGGCGGCGCGATTGGCCGCCGCGCGGCAGGCGCTTTATGCGGTTCGCGCCCGGCGGGTGTGGCCGGGATTAGACGATAAGGTGCTGACGGCCTGGAACGGTCTGATGTTGGCCGCCTTCGCCGAAGCCGGTCGCATTTTGGACCGGCCGGATTATGGACAAACGGCCGTGCAAAACGCCAATTTTCTCTACACCCATTTGCGAGCCGCAGACGGCCGTCTTTTCCGCACCTGGAAAGCCGGGTCAACCGCCAGGTTCAACGGCTACCTGGAAGATTACGCCTGTCTGGCCGATGGCTTGTTGGCCCTTTACCAGACGACCTTCGACGCCCGCTGGTTTAACTGGGCCAGACAATTGGGCGACCTGATGCTGGCCCATTTTCCAGACACGGCCAACGGCGGCTTTTTTGACACCTCTGACGACCACGAGAAGCTCATTCAACGCCCCAAAGATTTGCAGGATAACGCCACGCCCAGCGGCAATGCCATGGCCGCTCAGGTGCTGCTGAAGCTGAGTTTATACACGGGCGACGGCCGTTACTGGGACATAACCAACCGCGCCATCACCCCCCTTTACGATGCCCTTGCCCGCTTCCCCACCGGCTTTGCCCACTGGCTTTGCGCCGCCGACCTGCTGACCGGCGACCCGCAGGAAGTCGCCATCGTCGGCGACCCGAACGCCGACGATACCCGCGCCTTGCTGCGCGTTGTTCAGGCGCCGTATCGGCCCAATATCATCGTCGCCGCCGGGGACAATGGGTTGGACGTGCCACTGCTGGCCGAACGGCCGTCTCTAAACGGCCGTGCCACCGCCTACGTGTGCCGCCAATTCATCTGCCAGCACCCCGTCACCGATCCGGCCGAACTGGCGCTGCAATTGGCCTGAATCCTGGTTGCGCCCCGCAGGAATGAAAATTAAATAAATCGTTCCTCCGGACCAGATACACCCCAACTGCCCGGAATATTTGGCCGATAGACGTTTATAATGGATAGAGATACAGTTGTCTTGCCGATCAGGCGGGCGACCGGCTAAACGCCCATCGCCCCCTGCATCTCTGGAAACCGATGAACCAGGAAATGGAAGACCAGGTACTCTGGTCTATTACACTCAATTGCCAACCGGAATCTTTGCTCGTCGTTGATGGGCTGTTGTTTGTGACGCCTTCAGCCTCGCCGACAGATTCTGCGGATGACGCGCCGGGTCTGTATGCGGTGCGTCTGGCCGATGGGGCCATCGCCTGGCAGCACTCTTTTCCTCACGTCATGGTCACCGGCGTGCAAACGTTTTCACTGGCAAGCGAACCGGTGCAGCCGACGGCGATGGCCGACCAACACCTCTTTCTGGCCGCAACCAGCACAGATCTGCTGATGGGAGAAGGCTCCCTTTTGGCCCTCGACCTGAAAGGCCAGACAGTATGGCGCTGGTCCGACAAAGGCCAGAGCATTTCTATACCGGCCGTCAGCCAGAGTTACGTCGCCTTTGTGGCCGATTCGCAGCGGCTGATGCTGTTGGATCCGGCTGACGGCCGTATCCTGACCCAAATCGCCCTGGAAATCGCCGCCCCCTGGTCGGCCCCGCTGCTGCGCGATGACGGCATTTATCTGCCGGTGCGTGGCCCGGAACTGCTGGCCCTGGACTTAAACGGCCGTTTACGTTGGCGCTTCACAACTGACCAGGAAACGTGGCTGGATCGCACGCCATTGGCCCTCGGCCCTTTGTTGATTACCTCCGGCAGCGATGGCAGCGTGTACGCTCTGCGTCGGCGGGATGGCGCGCTGCAATGGCGGCAGCAAATCGGCCCGGCGCAAAAACGGCTCTCCACCCCCATCAGCGATGGGCAGCGCCTGTACGTCGGCGCGGCTGATGGTCTTTATGCCCTGGCCATAGACGACGGCCGTATCGAATGGTACTTTGCCACCGAGCGCACCATGGAAGCCACACCCGTCCTGGTTGGCGACATGATTTACGCCACCTGCCACGATCACCATCTGTACGCCATCTACACGGGTGATGGCACCGAACGCTGGCGCTACCACACCACACGGCGCATAGAAGTGGGACCAGCGTTGGGTCTCGTCGAAGCAACCAACCAGTCGCTCGTGATGGTGGCTGATAGGGGAGGGACGATTACGGCCGTCAAACGCCAATCCGCCGCTGTCGAACTCCGGGTAACCGGCCAGTGGGAAGCCGCCGCTACCGCCTTCGCCACCGAAGGCCAGCCCGAACGCGCCGCCGCGCTGCTGGCCGCCCTGACCGAATTGCCGCAGGCGGCGCAGGATTGGCAGGCAATGGGCCATCCGGCAATGGGCCATCCGGCAATGGGCCATCCGGCAATGGGCCGCCCGGAGCAAGTCGCCGAACAATTTGCCGCCGACGGCAACTGGGAGCAGGCTGCCATCGTCTGGGCGGCCCTGAATCGGCCGCACAACCAGGCAGAAGCGCTGGTGCAACACGCCATCACCATGACCGATGCCACCGCCTACCAGGATGAAGATCGCGCGGCCGTCTGGCAGCAGGCGGCGCAGTTGTACGACAGCGAAGGCGAAAGCCTGAAAGCCTCTGAATGCTGGCTGGAAGTGACCCAATACCGCCGCCTGCCGGTCATCACCTTAGACGTAGACGAACACGAAGGATTGGTTTACAACAGTTGGGCGCGGCTGCAATTTATCGTGCGCAACGATGGGTATGGCATCGCCCGCCACATGGTGGTGCGGGCCAGCGGCTCCCAATTCGACCTGGAAGAAGGTTCCACCCGGCAGTTTGTGGCTTTGCGGCCAGAGCAGGAACAGAAGATGTGGCTTGCTGCCCGGCCGTGCGCCTATGGCGACGCCGTGCCTTTGCGTGTCACCATCCATTACCGCGACATAGCCGGCACGCCCCACGACCACGCGCAGACAGTTTATTTGCGGGTAGCGCAGACAGAAGATGACCGCAATGCCGAAGATCGCCTGCCGCTTTTTACGGGTTCCACCATTCCCGCGACCATGGATCCCACCCGACTGCGCCAATTGTTTAACGATACGTTCGACATGGCCGATTTGCGTGGCTTGTGTTTTGACTTGAACGTGGATTTTGAAGGGTTGCGCGGCGAGAGCAAGCCGGAAAAAATCATGGGGCTGATCGTCTACATGGCGCGGAACCACCGGCTGGAGGATTTGCTGGCGCGGTGTCGGGAATTACGGCCGTCTGTCGCCTGGTAGACTTCGCCAATCTATCACCTTCACCGGGCAACCCACTTTGGGCAACCCGCTATGGGGCATGGTTCATTTTCTGTAAAATCATCTTTGCCAATCTTCTCTTGTAGCCGCGGTATCCTT
>CALFEW010000761.1 GCA_937958365.1 uncultured Chloroflexota bacterium
GCCCAAAAACGGCCCGGCTTTACCGGTGGTCGTCACGCTTTCGCCAATTTTTGTGATGGCGGCGCTGGCTGTTTCCAGGTCGTAAACGGCCGTATCCCGCACAAAATCGCGCACCAGCGTGTACCCTTGCACGGCCGCGGCCAGCGGCAGTTGGTTGTGAGTCAGGTCGGCCACCGTCAAAGCCAGCGGTTCATCATCGGCAAAGAGGAAACGTAAGAACTCAGCCGCTTCCGTCAGGCGCTTCAGGCGCACGCGCATGGAGGGGGCGACGGCCAGCAGCGCTTCCACGTTCACCTCGTAACCGGCCGCCTCCAGAAAAGGTTTGATCGCTTTCGCCAGGTCCAACGGGTCCATTTGTTGGATGTGCTGGCCGTTAATCCAGTCCAGTTTGGCGTAAGGCAGGCTGGTAGGCGCGGCGTTCACGTCCTGCAAATCAAAACGGGGCACGATGTCCGCCACCGTAAAGATTTCCTGGTCGTCGCCCGACGACCAGCCGACGTTGATCAGAAAGTTGTCTACCGCTTCCGGCAGGTAGCCATGCTCCTGAAATTCTTCGACGCGGACCAAAACCTGCCACTGTCCATCCTGGAAAGATTGGGTACGTTTGCTGAGTTTGCCTTTGCCGCTGGGATTGAGGATGACGGGCATGTGGGCGTAATACGGCCGTTCCCAGCCAAACGCCTGCCATAACTGAAAATGCAGCGGCGCCGTACTCAACCATTCGTCTCCACGGGTAATGTGGCTGATCTTCATAAAATGGTCGTCAACCACGTGCGCCAGATGGTAAGTCGGCAAACCGCTTGATTTCAACAAAACGTAATCGGTAAGCTGGCTGTTCTCAAACGTCACAGCGCCACGAATCATGTCTTCAACCACCGTCACGCCGTCCAGAGGCATCTTGAAGCGAATGACGTAAGGTTTCCCCTGGGCTGCCAACTCGGCTACTTTCTCGGCCGGATAATCGCGGTAGCGGCGATCATAACCAGACATATCCCCTTTGGCCTGAAGGACGACGCGCATTTCTTCCAGTTCTTCCGGCGTGGCGAAACATTTGTAGGCGTAGCCATTGTCCACCAGCCAATGCGCCCATTCCTGGTAAAGCGCCGCCCGCTCGGTTTGCACATAAGGGCCATAGGGGCCGCCCACGTCCGGGCCTTCATCCCAGGTGATGCCCAGCCAGCGCATAGACGCCATGATGCTTTCCATCGCGCCGGTGACTTCTCGTTTTTGGTCGGTATCTTCAATTCGCAGGATAAACTGCCCGCCAAAACGCCGGGCAAACATCCAGCCAAACAGAGCGGTGCGCGCCCCGCCAATGTGCAAATAGCCCGTTGGGCTGGGGGCAAAACGTAGTCGAACGGTCATGTTAAATCAATCACCTTATGGAGTTTAATGCGGGGAGTATACCGGAATCGGCGGATAGTTGGTAGCCGCGGTTAGCCGAAATCTTGCTTGCGGTGGCGCATGAGGACGGATTGCACAATGCCGATGGCGATGAAGAGCGTCACCAGCGAACTGCCGCCATAGCTGACAAATGGCAGCGTCAGGCCGGTGACGGGCAGAATACGCACGTTCATGCCCACGCTGACCACGGTTTGGAAGAAGAGAATCGTGGCAATACCGGCCGTCATGTACTTGCCGGCCGGGTCTGGCGTTAGCTGCGAAACGCGCAAAATCCGCAGCAAAATAAAGCCCATCAGGAACAAAACCGGCAGCGAGCCAAACATCAACCCCATTTCTTCGGTGAGCATGGAGAAAATGAAGTCGGTGTGCTGCACGCGCAGGAAACCCAACTGACTCTGGGTTCCCTGCATGTACCCTTTGCCAAACCATCCGCCGGTGCCCACGCTCACTTCTGCCTGATCCACATTAAAAACCGATTCTGGATCGGCGGCTTCAGGATTGACAAAGGTCGTGATGCGGTCTTTCTGGTATGGGGCCAAATTGGGGTAGACAATCGCAATCGAGGTTACACCGAGGACAGCCAGGATGATAAAGTGGGAAAGCGGCAGTCCGGCCAGCCAGATCATGACAAACCAGATGACCAGGAAGAGGATGGACATGCCCAGGTTGGGTTGCAGGAAAATAAGGCCAATGGGCAGACCGACGTAAAGCAGGGTGATGATGGTGTTGGAAAAGCGGTTGATGAGGTGTTTCCGGGTAGCCAAAAATTGGGCGAAGGTAATGGTCAGGAAAATGCGACCAAATTCGGAGGGCTGGATTTCCACAAAACCGAGGCTGATCCAACGGCGGGCGTCGTTGTTGATCTGGCCGCCGACAATGACGAAGACAAGGGAAGCGACAAACGCGCCGTAAATGTACCAATGGGAGGAAGTAAGAAAGCGATAATCAATGGCGGCTACGGCCAGCAGGACTATCAGACCGATGACGGCCCATTGTAACTGCGTTTGCGGGTGTTGTTCCAGAGCCGGAGCGCCGGTGACGGCGCTGCGAATCATGAGGATGCCATAGGCCGTCAGCAAGAGAACGGCCGCGAGCAGCCAGATGTCGAAATGACGCCATGTTGAACGATTAAAGCTCATACTTGCGCATTTTATTCAGTTTGGAAAGGGGAGACGAGGAGAAACGGCCGTTTCCCAGCAAGCATTAATGGAGGCCGAGGCTGCAGCCGGTGGGTGAGGTTATGGTCGGGAACGGCCGTTCACTAACAGAGGAATTTCCGCCACCAGATAACTCTCCCGCCCTTCTTGCGTCAGGCTCACTGCCACGTGTTCCGTGTCAATAGACAGCCGCTTGGCAATCACCTCAATAATGTCGTCTTTGATTTGTTCCAACACGCCAGGCGAAACGTCGCTGCGGTCGTGGATCAGAACCATTTGCAAACGCTGCTTGGCAACTGTGCCGCTTTTCTCTTTTTGGCCGAAAAACCGTTCAATCCAACTCATGGTTTATTCTCCTTACTCCCACCGGGAATCCCGCCTGGTCCGCATTAATTTGAACCGGCCAGCCAGCCGCGCAGGCGTTCCATAAAGCCGGCTTTATACGTCAGGTCCAGAAGGGGCACGTTGCCGCCGTCTATGCGCTGGGCCACGTTACGGAACGCCTGCGCCGCGCTGACGCCATTGGCGGCGCTCATCGCCAGCGGCGTGCCCTGGTTGCTGGAAACCAGAATGGATTCATCTTCGGGAATGACGCCAATGAGTTCGATAGCCAGAATATCCAAAACGTCTTCAATGGAGAGCATGTCGCCGCGGGCCACCATGGCCGGCTTCAGGCGGTTAACGATGAGTTTGGCCGGTCCTTTTTCCTCGGCATCCACCAGGCCGATGATGCGGTCGGCGTCACGCACGGCCGAGACTTCCGGGTTGGTGACGATGAGTATCTGATCGGCCGGGGCGATGGCGTTGCGAAAACCACGCTCAATACCGGCCGGTGAATCAATGATGATATAGTCCATTTCTTTACGCAGTTGGTCGCACACCAGGATCATGTCCGAAGGGCTGACGGCCATTTTGTCGCGGGTTTGGGCGGCCGGAATAAGGTAAAGCTCCGGCTGGCGCTTGTCCTTAATCATCGCCTGGCGCAGACGACAGCGGCCTTCAACCACGTCTACCAGGTCATACACGATGCGATTCTCCAGCCCCATCACCACGTCCAGGTTGCGCAAACCGATGTCGGCGTCCAGGGCGACAACCTTTTTGCCCATCATGGCCAGGGCGGTCGCTATGTTGGCGGTGACGGTAGTTTTACCCACCCCACCTTTGCCAGAAGTTACAGTTAAGACTCTTGAACTCATCGAATTCTCCTTTGGGAGATGGGAGACTGGAGATTGGAGATTGGGAGATTAGAAATCGAGCCTGATCCCAATCTCCAATTTCCGCCTCAACTCTTATGTTGCCAGGGTTCGGCAATGATTTGTCCGTCGCGGATAGAGGCTTTTTCCGGGAGCAATTTGTCTGGGCCGGCGGTGGGTGGGATGGCTATCTGGTCGG
This sequence comes from uncultured Chloroflexota bacterium, assembly GCA_937958365.1. Classification (GTDB taxonomy): domain Bacteria; phylum Chloroflexota; class Anaerolineae; order Promineifilales; family Promineifilaceae; genus Leptovillus. Next base: position 3,954 of record CALFEW010000761.1, read on the forward strand.
CGATGCGTAGCTGCGTTGGGGCGAGGGCGAGGGCGCAAATAACGGCCGTTTCGTCTCCCAACGCGCCTGCATGTACCAGCCCACGCACCCGGCCCCACACCAGCACATCACCGGCGGCGATAATTTCCGCCCCCGGATTCACGTCGCCAATGACGACGACGTGGCCTTCGTGATAGATGGAGCGGCCAGAGCGCAAGGTTTCTTTCAGGATCAGACCATTGGCGGCGAGTGGTGGTTTGTCGGTGTGGTCATTGGCGGCAAGGGGGAGGGATAACGGCCGTCCATCCAAATCTGTCTGGCTGCCGGCCACCCGCGTCGCCAGGTTTAATTCTTGCGCCGCCTGCCTGGTCAGGTCACTTTCGGCCAGCACCGTCCACAATTCCAGTTTGTGCGCGGCAAACAGCTCTTGCAAACCGGCCAGTTGTTCCCGCCGCAGCGGCAAGTTGCCGACATCTAACGTCACCTGGCTGCCCTGGAAAAAAGTTTGCTTTTCGGTTAATTCGGCCGTCAACTGGGCTTGAAGATCGGCAAACGGCCCTGGATTCAGGGCGATGAGCAGGCCATCGCGTGTACCGCGAATGCGGATAAATTGGTCTGTTTGGGCCATCATGTCGTCGAATTTTCTGCCTGTGTTGCTGCTGATCAAAGACAATGCGGGATAGTACAACAATACCTATTGTTGAAATAATACAACAAAACCCGGTTGATTGCAAGCATGTGATTCGTATTCTGGGGTTCTTATTCGGCTTCAGACTGCTTTTCCCAGGTATTTTGGCGTCAAGCAGCAGCGTGCCCTATCCCGGCGTCCACTAAACGAGGTAAACGATGGACTACCATTTCCCAACCTCACCGAAAGAATCAGGGGCGCCTGCCTGACGGTTCCGCCACCGCTGCCAGACAAACAAGGCCAGCAGCGCCAGCGGCACGATGAAGTCAGGGATGCGATACTCAAAGAACGGCGCGGGGATGTAGACTGCCCAAAGCAACACATAGCTCCAGACCGGAATGCCCAGGCACATGACCGGGGCAAGGGAATAGACGGCAAAATAAGGCATGATCAGACTCTCGACCAATAGCCAGATTTTGATGGAGGAACGACCCATCCAGAGCAAAGGCAAGAGGAGGAGCGAGAAGGGCAACAAACTCATCGAGGCATAACCGGACCGGTTTGACACCAGCACAGAGGTAAGCCAGGTTGGAATCCACCAGCCCCAGTAAGCAAAAGAGAGCAAATAAACGAGGACTGGCACGATCAAATCGTGCCAGTTGCGCCGGTGGAGTAGCACAAACAGGATGGCAAACGCGCCCACCTGTGGTTTGAGGCTTAGCAGTGTCAGGCCGATACCAACGGCGAACGGGTGACTGAACAAACTTAGGGTTAACCCCAGCGCCAGCACGCCCTCAATTTGACCGCTAAAAAATATCCAAACGGCCGGCAAGGAAAGCGCAAAGTGAAGGAAACGGCTTTTGGCCTGGTAGATGGCAAAGATGAAGCAGACGGCCGTAAACAGATTCCAC
>CALFEW010000762.1 GCA_937958365.1 uncultured Chloroflexota bacterium
GCTGCGTTACAATTTCTTCAGTTTGTTTACTGAGGAAATCGAGAAAGAAGAAAAGGCCGGCAATCTGGCCGCCGCCAAACAGTTGTCGGAGTTGCGGGCGCGATTGCTGAAAATCTATGATCAGATTCAGCAGCAGACGCGGGCGGTGATGACGCAGGCGGCGGAGACGTTGGAGACTATTTTGCAAGCGCCGGATAGGGAAACGGCCGTTTACGCCAACTTCGAGCGCTTCGACGACGCCTTTATGTATTACCTGGCCTCGCGTATTGCCCAGGCCGACCAACAGGGCCAGACGGAACTGGTGCAGACGCTACAACATATCCACACCCTCATTGTGCAAGAAGCCGAAGGGCAGGTCCCCCCGGAGATTCAACTGCTCAACGCGATGCTGGAAGCGGAAAGTGACCTGGAACGGGCGCAAATTCTGGAGGAGCATCCGGAGTTAGTCACGCCGGAAGTGATGGAAGTGTTGGGTGTGGTTCAGCAGCAGGTGTTGCAGACGGGGCAAGATGAGTTGAACGGCCGTATCGAAACCATCAAGGCCATGATCTCCGCCCGTTTATAAAAACCCCTTAACACTCAAGACCTGACAGGTTTCAGAAAACCTATCAGGTCTAAAAAGCGCCACAAGAAACTCTTGTGGCGCTTTTGTTGTTCAGCGGATGGATTGGCTTGCTTTAATGTGGCGCGTTTTCCAGGCGGAAGCCATGCCCGCGCACCGTCACAATATAGTTGTAATCGTCTACTTCCGCCAGACGGTCACGCAGACGGCGTATCAGCGCGTCTATGGCCTGCTCCGAGACGCCTATGCCGTCTGTGCCCGGCCAGACCACTTCGATAATATCTTCGCGGCTGCTGACAGCCCCATGACCATCATACAAAAGCTGGAGCAGACGGAACTGAGCCAGCGACAGCGGCGGCGACAAAATTTCGCCCCGGATGTAGACGGAGCGCTGGGATTCGTCAATGGTCAGCGCGCCTTGCCGCTGCGGGGGATCAAACGTCAGCGGCAGGGTGGCGTCGGTTCCGACAAACACCATTTTGACGCACAGAGCAATTTGAATCTCATCGCCGTCTTGCAGCGGCACTGTGCCGCTGACTTGCTCGCCATTCAGGTGTGTTCCATTTTTGCTGCCCAGGTCTTGGAGGAAGAAACGGCCGTTTTGCCGCAAAATTTTGATGTGATACCGGGAAACCTGGCGCTCAGGCAGAACCAGGTTGCTGTCGCTGCCCCGACCGACGACAAACTCGTTTGTGTCAATCGTCCAACGCTGCCCAATTAGCTCCCCTTCACGCACAATCAATACGGGTTGTTCATCCATGATTTCCACCCCTTTCATAACTCCTGAAGACTGCGGCGTGGCCCATCGCGGCAGAAAATGCGCGATTCCACATGCTCATTCACAAGATGTTATAATACATCAAGATATTAAAATGATACAGTTCAGATGATATTACACACAAGCGATACTATTCTACGCGAACGCTATAAGATAACCAACATTGTTGGCCAGGGAGGCATGGGGAGCGTCTACCGGGCGGAGGATTTGCGTCTGCCTGGCCGTCTGTGCGCTATTAAAGCTGTAGAACCAGACCCAAACTTATCGCTGGAACTACAGCTTCAAGCCCAGAGCCAATTTTTACAAGAGGCCAGCATTTTGGCGCAGTTGGACCACCCCAATTTGCCCAAAGTGTCGGACTTTTTCTCCGAAGACGGCCGTGATTATCTGGTGATGGATTTTGTGCCTGGCAAAGACTTGCGCGAGCTTCTGACCGAAGCCGGTGGGCCGCTGGCCGAAAAACTCGTCCTGAAATGGGCCGAGCAAATTGTAGACGCCCTGGCTTACCTGCACCGCCAGGACCCACCCATTTTGCACCGCGACATTAAGCCGGCCAACATTAAGCTAACGCCAGACGGCCGTATCAAACTCGTTGATTTTGGGCTGGTCAAGCTGATGGTCCCCGACGACGCACGCACCATCACCGTCGTCCAGGGGCGGGGGACGGCCCTGTATACGCCGCTGGAACAATATGGCGGCGACGGCGGCCACACCGATGCCCGCACCGACGTGTACGCTTTGGGTGCGACGTTTTACCACTTGCTCACCAACGTGCCACCCCCGGACGCCAAAGCGCGTTTCCTCAACCCACGCATTTTGCAGCCGCCCCAAAATATCAACGATGGCATCAGCCACCAGGTGTCTGAAGCCATTTTGTGGGCGTTGGAAATGCATCCGGATCAACGCCCAGCCAGCGTAGATGCTTTTTATCAGGTGTTTAGCGGCCTGCAACCGCGCCCTGGACGACCGGCGGAGTTAACGGCCGTATCCCCGTTTTGGGTGGCGTTGCAGGCGAATTGGGTAACGGCCGTGCTGGTTCTCGCCCTTTTCTTCATGGCCGTGCTGCTGACCATTTTGTAAGCCATGGACGACATCCTGGATATTGAGTGCCCGCGCTGCCAGAGCCGCGATCAGCAAATCAGAGACGGCCGTACCCCGGCCGGCAGCCAGCGCTTTCGCTGCCGGGCCTGCGGCACACGCTATACGCCACTCCCCAAAGAAAAAGGGTACGACGAAGAAGTGCGCCTGCAAGCCCTCAGCCTTTACCTGGAAGGACTCAGTTTGCGTGAAGTCAGCCGCCTGCTCAGCGTCAACCATCAAAGCGTCGCCAACTGGATCAACGACTACGCCACCCATATGCCCGCCAATCTCCCACCCAGCATTTTGGAGATTGCCATCCTGGACGGCTTCTATACGCCGCCATCCAAACGCCGCCATCAACCGGTGCGCAGCATCGCCTGACACCACGCAATTAGACGGTTCTGCCGGATATGTTGACATATAAAATCCCTCTGGCTATATTTGCGATTAAGTTTTTCAAAAGTCACGTGTAGTAGCTTTTCACAAGTTCATTTCCCACAATTCCTATTGGTAGAGCGTTCAGGTTACAATGCCTGTAACAATTTGAAGAACGCCTAGACATGATCTAAGGAGAGATAAATGGCAAGTGTAACGTACAAAAGTGTGTATAAGCGGTATGGGGATGTCGTTGTGATCAACGACCTGAACATGGACATTGCCGACAAAGAGTTTGTGGTGTTTGTCGGCCCTTCCGGTTGCGGTAAATCTACCAGCTTACGAATGCTTGCTGGTTTGGAAGAGATCAGTGAGGGTGAAATTCTCATTGGCGACCGCGTTGTCAATGATGTTCCCCCCAAAGATCGTGACATCGCTATGGTGTTCCAATCCTATGCTTTGTATCCACACATGACCGTTTACGACAACATGGCTTTCGGCCTGAAGCTGCGTAAAACCCCCAAGGCAGAAATTGACCGCCGCGTGAAAGAAGCGGCCGACATTTTGGGGTTGGGCGCGCTGTTAGACCGCAAACCAAAAGCGCTTTCCGGTGGTCAACGCCAACGTGTGGCTGTGGGCCGCGCCATTGTCCGCGAGCCGGCCGTCTTCCTGATGGACGAACCACTCTCTAACCTGGATGCTAAATTGCGCGTCTCCGCCCGCGCTGAAATTACCAAGCTGCACAAACGCCTGGGCACTACGTTTATCTACGTCACCCACGATCAGGTGGAAGCCATGACCATGGGCGACCGTATTGCTGTGTTGGCCGATGGCATCTTGCAGCAAATTGATTCGCCGCGCAATCTTTACAACAAACCCAACAACATCTTTGTGGCCGGTTTTATTGGCAGCCCCAGCATGAACTTCTTCACTGCCACGGTAGTGCAAGAAGAAGGCCATCTGTATCTGGATACCGGTGATTTCCGCCTGCAAATCCCTGATGATCGCAAGACGATTTATCAATCGTATGCTGGCAAAGAAGTGACGATGGGGATGCGCCCGGAACATGTCCACTCACCTGAGTTTGCCCCGCCCGGCATCATTGCCGCCTCGCTTAAGGGCACGGCCGAATTGGTGGAATTGTTGGGCCACGAACTGCATCTGTACGTGAATACCGGCAAAAACAGCCTGGTCGCTACGGTAGATACGCGCATGAACGTCAGTGTGGGCAATAATATTGACCTGGTGATGGACATGAACAACGTTTATCTCTTCGACAAGACGACGGAGCAAGCGATTCGTTAAGCGGTTTGCCTGATGATGTGAATTGGCAACGGCCGTTCCCCTCGGAACGGCCGTTTTTTATGGACACATCCTCTATTCTGGTTACACTTTCCCCCATGCCTGAAGCACACTATATCATCGGTGATACCTTTCCCGCGCAGTTTGCCTGGCGTCTACCCAACGGCGATTATTTACGCGCTGTGTTTAATGCCGAAGTCCTGGGCATTGTGGAGGCGGCGGATAAATACGTCGTGCGTATTGTAGCCCTGGTCGCCGGACGACAGGAAAATCAAGACGGCGTTTTGAAGCCGACGGAAGAATTTTCGACGGAGTATTGGGCACTGGTGGGGAAGTTAATTGGCCGCCGCATCACCATTGCTTTTGAGGCTGACGACGGCCGTGCGGTACATTTTCGCCTGGAAACGCTCACCGGGGCGCATAATTACTTCTACCGCTTCCCGGATTAAAACGCATTCCCTATTACCCGTAATCCGTAAGCCGTATTCCGTAATCCGTAATCCGTAAGCCGTATGCCGATGGCGTTTACCAGAGTTAGCGCCCTACGGAACACCGAATACGGAACACGGAATACGGATTACGGTTTACGTCTACCACTACCCTTCCAACTTCTGATTCACGATGACCGGCTGGATTGCTGCGTAAGCCGCTTCTGCCCCTTTCTTAACGGTCTGCAAACGACTTAATTGATCATGCCAGAAGCCGGAACCGGCGCTGGCCCCCAGTCCCGTCAGAATGATGCCGGCCGAAACGGCCGGCCAGTTTGGCAGCAAAACAAACTGCGTGCTGAGGAAGTCGGCCGATTCCGGCAAAAAGTCGGTCAACAATTCGGCGGCGTCAATTTGCAGCATGTAAGCCAGCGCTATCCCGACTATTACCGAAATTAAGCGAATCCACTGCACGTAATTGGCCCGGTCGCTTACGTCGCGTTGATCCATAACCAATAATTGCCCGGCGGCGTGTTCCAGATTCTGGATGGCTGGTTCGTTTTCCCGGCGCGCCCGTTCGCTCACCAGCGCCTGGTAGCGGCCGGGCATGAGCCGTTTTTGCAGCCATTCCCAGAAGCGCCGGACGTGGGAACGGATGGCGTTGCGTTGTTTTTCCAGGTTGCTCAACAGGTCGTTGAGCGCGTCCAGATAAGCGTGACCAATTTCCGCTTTTTGCATTTGCTCCAGAAAGCTTTCCAATTGGATTTTGATCTGCTGTACAGTGCGGGGGCTAAGCCCGGAAGTTTCCAGGGTTGGCAGCAGTTTCTCGTATTCCAGGCGCGCCTGGGCGTAGGTTTTTTGTTGCAGGGTGGCAATCTGGCTGCGGGTCCAATGGGTGATAGGGTCGGCCAGGTTATCATTGATCAGGCGGTTGAGTTGGCGGGTAAGGTCTTCCGGGGTGAGCTGGCTGAGATTGGCGGCGGTGGCGTCTATCTGGTTGTTGAGCAAGAGCAAGAGGGGCTGCACGGCCGTTTCATTCAGCGACAGGTTGGCGGCCAGCGTGATGAGCATGTGGCTCAGGCGGCCTTTCAGTGTCGTCGTCGCCTGGTTGATTTGCACGGCCGTTGCCCCGCTGCCAAACAATTGATCCAGCGTCTGTTTTAAGCTGTCCGTCTGAAGGTTGATGACCGCGTCTTCCACTCGAAAGACCGGTTCCAGCAGCGCCTTCAGGTCGGCCAGTTGGTGTTGCAGGCGCTGCTGCGCTTCCATGCCCAGGCCCAGGCTGCTCAGCGTGCCGGGCAAGACCTTTTCATACTCTTCCAGCGTTTTTCGGGCGGTTGGTTTGCTTTCCAGCCCCAAAATCAGTTTGAACACGTCTACCACAATTTCTGTGCCAATGGCCATGGTGAACATGGTGACGATGAAGACGCTGAGGACGGCAAAGACGCGGCCCAATTCACCGGGCAGAGAGGTTTCCGTGGCGTCTTGCCCGGTGGGTTCGGTTTGGGCGGGCGCGGTGATGGGGGGAACGGCCGTTGCCCCACCATCATCCGCCTGAGCCAGCGGCGTAAAAACGGCCGCCAGCGCCAATAAAACAATCAGCGCAACAAACGAAATGGTTCTCGGCGACATCAGGCCCTCCTTAAAAAGGCAGCGCGATCTGGCAAACAAATCGCGCTGCAAAATCCGCTTTTATCCGTGACCCGTAATCCGTAATCCGTTATCCGAAGCCCGTATACCGTTTGCCGATGGCGTTCACCAGAGTTAGCGTCTGACGGATTACCGAACACGGAATACCGAATACGAGTACTAAGCAGCGCCGAAAACGCGCCGCCAGAGGTTGGTTTGCAAGAGGTTGTCAGGATCGCAGCGCGTTTTAAGCGTACGGAAGCGGTTGATCGCTTCGTCGCCCAGGTATGCCTGGGCCACTTCCGGGCGGACGGTGCTGTCTTTGGCGAAGTAGAAACGGCCGTTAGCCGCCAGCACAATCTCGTCCAATTCGCGGGTCAGCATGAGCATTTTCTGCCGGTTGCCGGGCGTGATGCGGAAGTCCATCGCCATCGAGAAGCCGTCCACCGCATAACTGAGCAAAAAATCGTCCGGGCGATGGCGTTTGAAAACGGTCAGGTAATTGGGTTGGTCATAAAATTGCGAGACGCGCAAAATGTCGGCGAAGGCGTTCAGGGCGTTTTCTTTGGGGATGAACGGTTGATATTGAATGAGTCCGCCGGGACCATAGGCCTTTTTCCAATGGGGCACATAATCCAACAAAAAGTGGAAAGCAGCGTGAGTTTGCAGGTACGTTTTGCCGCCGCCCACGTGACCGGCGTAATATTTGGCCGTATTGATCAGCCGTGTGCCGACGTTGTTCATAAACGGCCGCATCCCCAGCCACATGATAGATTTGGGCACGACGCCCATCAGATTCTCTGGCACGTGTTGGCTTTCCAGCCGCAGACTTTGGCGGGGCTGCGGGTCGGCGCCTTGCGGCAAGTAGTAGGCGCGATGCACGTCGCCGCGCCCCAATGCTTTGCTGCCGGCAAAAGCATCCATCCAACCGACGATGTAGTCGGCTTCCTCTACATGGGCGTGGAAATAATCGAACATACCGGCCAGATCCGGCTGCGCCTGGGTTTGGACTTGCAAAAAGCCGGAGTAAATGCGGGTCATTTTCAGGGTCAGGCTGGTGAAGCAGCCGAGCAAGCCCATGCCGCCGATGGCCGCGTGGAAGATGTCGTCATTTTCGGTGCGGCTGCAAGTGATGATCTCGCCTGACGGCAGCATCAAATCAAATTCCAAAATGTGGTCGCCGATGGGACCTTTGCGCCAGGCGTTTTTGCCATGCACGTTCATGCCGGCGCAGCCGCCAATGGTCGTTTTGGAAGTGCCGGTGACGATGGGCGGCCACCAGCCATCTTCGATGACGTACTGCCACAGCTCTTCGATGGTGATGCCCGGCTCCACGCGCACGATCCCTTTTTCTGGGTTCCAGTCCAGCACACGATTCATCCGGCGCACGTCTAGCACGATGTTTTCGTCGTTCATGAAGGCGTCGCCGTAGCTGTTGCCGCCGCCGCGCATGGCAATGGAACGGCCGTTTTGCACGGCCGTCTCGAACACTTTTGCCAACGCCTCCAGCGTGCTGGGTCGGTAGACATAACTCATGCCCTGCGTAGATTCTCCCCAGCCGCTGACCACTTCCAGATGTTCATCCGGCAGCACCGCCGGTAAAACGTAACTTCTTGTTTGACTTGTTGATGGTTGAACTGATTTTTCGTTCATGATATGTATCCACAATTCGGCTTCGGTCATCGTCGGCTCACGGCAAACATCGCACCACAACGCTCGATGCCCATTCCGAAATCCGAAATCCGCAATCCGAAATTCTTAAAAATTCAGCCGCCGAAAAACGAAGGAAGGAATGTGCCGGATAATCAGGCCCACCAATCCCCAACGAGCGGGTACGTACACCACGTGCCGCTTTTGTTGAATGGCGGCGACGATTTGCCGCGCCGCTTCTTCCGGCGAAATGACCCAGAAGGTCTTGGGCGCATTTTTCAGTAAGACTGTATCCACAAAACCGGGCTTGATGGTGGTGACTGTGACTCGCTTTTTGGCAAGGCGATTACGCAGCGCTTCCAGATAGGTATTCAGCCCGGCTTTGCTGCTGTTGTACACCGGCGAGCCGACGCGCCCGCGGTCGCCGGCAATGGAGCTGATGGCGACGATGTGGCCCTGACGGGCGCGGGCAAAACGCACGGCCGTCTGATTCAGCCAGGCAATAGCGCCAATCAGGTTGGTGTCTATCATCGCCTTGTCTTTGCTCAGGTCGTATTCGTCCAGGGCGACGGCGGATTGCACGCCGGCGGCGTAGACGACCAGGTCTAACCCGCCCAAATCCTGGACGATGCGTTGAAAGAGGGCGGGCACAACGGCCGTATCTGTCACATCGTGGACGTAGGGCAGGGCACGGGGGGCGTCGGGCGTTTGGGCGTTGAGTGCGGCGCAAACGGCCGTCAGCTCAGCTTCGCGCCGGGCTATTGCGGCAACCAGGTAGCCCTGGCCGACCAATTCGCGCGTCAGCGCCGCGCCGATGCCGGAAGATGCGCCAATCACAAGGGCGCGTTTGATGGGTTGTAACGGTTTAGAGAGGGTGTGTGTGTTTTCAGACATAATTTGTTTGTGTTGTTTGACCGTGAAAGTTTTCGGAAAACCTTGCGGGTCTGATTGAGATAATGTGGGTGCGGGGCGACGAAGCGGGAAACGGCCGTGTTCACCCATTGCACACCGCTCTTGATTGTAACAAAAGCGAGCAGCGACAAAAAATGATGATTGTCATAAAACTTCGTAACTGTATAAAAATTATATGGCACAAATTTGACAAATTTACAAACTAGATC
>CALFEW010000763.1 GCA_937958365.1 uncultured Chloroflexota bacterium
GGATGTTTAGCTCCCAGCGCAGCCGGGCGTCGCGCATGGCCGGTAATTGCAGCACAATCTGCAAAAAGGAGCCGATGAGCAGCCCCCACACCAGGCTTTCGATGTGATCGGGACGCAGCAAGGCAGCGACGACGAGTGTTCCGTTGAGGACAGCGCCCATAAAAGCCGGGATGGTAAAGCGTTTGAGGGCGTAGAGCGCGCCGGTGAGGATGCTGCCAATGCTCATGAACAGGACGGCCGGGGTAGCCAGACGCATGAGGTGAATGGAAACGGCCGTTAACGCCGGGTCCGAAAAATTACGCGCCCCAATCAGCCAGGCGATCTGCGGCGTGAATAATTCCACCACCGCCACCACCAGCAGCAGCAGCAACGTTGCGCCGCTGAGAACCATGCTCAGCACGCGCCACAACTCGTCGCGCCGCTCTTTGGTGGCATAATCGCTGAACACCGGGACCAGCGACGAGTTCACCATGCCGCCGATAATCAAGTCGAACAGGCTGATGGGGATATAGGCGGCGATTTCGTAAGCAGCCAGCAGGCCGGACGCGCCAAAAGCGCTGGCTTTGACAGTTTCGCGCACCAACCCCAACAGACGGCTGACGACGTTACCGGCGGCCAAAATGGCGGCAGCCTTCACCACGCCGCTATCTTCGCGCACGGAGTCAGGGAGAGGTTGCTCTTCCGGGGTAATGTCGGTGGTTTCTAGCATAGGTAGATTGCAGACTGGGGATTAGAGATGCAGGCGTAAACGATTGCCAATCTCCAATCTCTCATCTTTAACAACAGGGTGGCATTCTAACCGATGGGGGAATGGGGGGCAATAAGTGGCAGGGTACGGGTGACGGCCGTTTGCCCTACAAGAGCCACTGATTCAGATTGGACCAATCTTTCTACGAGCCGCTTACGCCTCTTTGATCAGTCCGGTGCGGTACGCGCCCAGCAGCTCTTTCAGGCTGTTAATGCGCTGTTGAATCAGCCGCCCTTCGTCCGTATCCTTCACGCGGATGCGAATGCGGTTGCGTTCCAGGATTTCCGTTTGCGTTTGCATGTCTATACCTTCTTCAATCGCCAACTGCTGCGATTCAAACGGCTCGTGGGAGGCCAGCAGCAAGCCGTAGGAGTTGAAGATAAGCGTATAACCGGCAATGCCGGTGATTTTTTGGTACGCTTTGGACAATCCGCCGTCAATCACCAGCAGTTTACCGCCCGCTTTGATGGGGCTTTCGCCTTTGCGCACCTGCACCGGGACGTGACCGTTGATGATGTGGGCTGTCTCCGGGTCCAGGCCAAACTCGCGCAGGATTTTAACGGCCGTTTCCTCCTTATCCCGCCAGGCAAAATAGGCGTCCTTCTCTTCCTTGTGCGTGCTTGCGTCAGCAATAAAATAACGCTCAAAGGTCGCCATCTTGTTTTTGCCAAAAATAGGCGATTTAGCCCCGCTCCACAAATACCACATCACGTCCTGGCCGTACCGCCTCTCATCGGGGTCAGCGCTGAAATAGCCCTGCCGCGCCAGCCGGTCCAGCCGGTCCATGAACGCCTTGCCCGCAAATTCTTGCCCGCCCACACGCGCCGGCTTAAACGCGCCATCCTCATCCATGACAATGCAGCCGTGGTAGAGCAAATTGCCGTTGTACACCAGATACATGCTCCCCCGCGAAAAGAGGAAGCGGACATGCTGCTGCAACTTCTCGCTGATGGCGAAAGACTGCTGCAAGCGGGCGACGGTATTGGCTTCCTGCGGCGTAAGCTGGTAAGGATTGGCCGGATCAACGGTGGGGAAATGGGCGTCCAGAAGGGAGTAGACACGGCCGTTCACTTCCACCGTGCCCGCTTCATGAGCCATCTTGTCCAGCAGCAGCCGATCTTGCATTTCAAAATGCGGCCGTCGCTGAATAATCTGCGCCTCCAACTTAAGCTGAATGATGGCAATCGCCTTATGCATTTTGGCCATCAACTGAATTTCGTTTTCGGTAAACTGCTCGTCGCCGCTAATTTTTGGCTGGAAGCGGGCGCAAGGATCGTCGCCATAAACGTCCATGGCAAAGGTCGCCAACGGCAGCATACTGATGGCGTAGCCATGTTCCAGGGTTTCCATGTTGGTATAACGCAGCGATGTGCGGATGACGTTCGCCATGCAGGCGGCGCTGCCCGCCGCTGCGCCCATCCACACAATGTCATGATTGCCCCACTGGATGTCCAGGTCGTGGTAAGCCATCAGCGTATCCATGATGATGTGCGCCCCAGGACCGCGATCATACACGTCGCCGATGACGTGCAGGCGGGCAATCGCTAACCGTTGTATCAATTCGGCCAGCGCCACGATGAAGTCGTTGGCCTGCCCGATGGCGATGATGGTTTCGATAATGCGGCGGTAATATTCCAGTTTGTTGTCGCTGCCTTCTTGCTCGTGCAGCAGTTCTTCGATGATGTTGGCGAAACCGGTCGGCAAGGCGGCACGCACGTCGGCGCGGGTATACTTGGACGCCAGGTTGCGGCACAAACGAATCAGCCGGAAGAGGGTGATGCGATACCAGGCGTCCGGGCTGTCGTTTTTAGTCAGCAAATGGGCCAGCTTTTTCTCCGGGTAATAGATCAGCGTCGCCAGGTCGCGTTTTTCCTGTTCTGTCAGGTCGTAAACAAACAATTCGTCTATGCGGCGTTTGATGGAGCCTGAGCCGTTTTTGAGGACGTGGAGAAACGCTTCGTATTCGCCATGAATGTCGGAGACGAAATGTTCTGTGCCTTTGGGAAGCTGTAATTTGGCGCTGAGGTCAATGATTTCGGTGGAAGCGGCCCGGATGGTAGGATATTGTTGGGCCAACAGGGTAAGATAGGCTAATTTTTCGACGGAAATGTCCATAGTACACTTTGAACTTCCCAGAAGTTGTCTAAACGGCGTAACAACAACTCCCAACTAACCATCAAGGCACAAGCTGCTGGCGCAGCCAACGGCCGTCTGCCTGTTGGGCAAAAGCGAAACGATCAGGCAAATAGTCCGGTTGGCCCTGCCAAAATTCAAAACGGTAAGGCTGCACGCGGTAGCCGCCCCAGGCGCCGGGCAGTGGAATCTGCCCGTCCTGGAATTTTCGCTTAAGTTCGGCCAGTTTGGCTTGCAAGACCATTCGGGAAGAGACGACCTCGCTGGATTGGGTGAGCCAGGCCCCCAACTGGCTGCCACGCGGCCGGGTGACAAAAAATTGCCAGACTTCGGTGGTGGAGAGTTTAACGGCCGTTCCCTGCACCCGCACCTGCCGCTGCAAAGGCAGCCAGGCAAACAGCAGCGCCGCCTGCGGATGTGTATCTAAATCGTGGGCTTTTTGCGTGTCCAGGCCGGTGTAAAACACAAAACCTTGTGCGTCATACGTACGCAAAAGCACAAGCCGCGAAGAAACCTCGCCTGTGACAGACACCGTGGACAGATTCATGGCGTTGGGTTGGAGCAGCGCTTGCGCTTGCGCCTCGTGATACCAGGCGGCAAACAAAACCAGAGGATCGTCGCCAGAGTCAGGGTAAACAGCAACGTGGGTTGACACAGGGCAGAGAGATAAAAAAACGGCCGTCCAGGTATTTTGAAGCTCCCAGACGGCCGTTTGCTATGCGTTTGTTTGTAATCGGCCTGACAAACAGGATCTGCCTGCCAACAGGTTTCGCCTGCCAACAGGTGTCAATTACTTACCAACGGCGGCTGCTACTACCACTATCGGAGTAATCATTGCGACGGCCATAGCTGTCGCCACGACTACTACCACCACCACCACGGCTGTCGCCGCGACCACCACCGCCACGGCTATCACCGCGGCCACCGCCGCCACGACTGCCACCGCCACCACCACTACGTTCTTCACGGGGGCGAGCTTCGTTGACGCGCAGATTACGACCGCCGACTTCTTTGCCGTCCAAAGCAGCAATCGCTGCATCAGCCGCAGAAGGGGCCATCTCGACGAAGCAGAAGCCACGGAAACGGCCGGTGTCCCGGTCATTGATCATGGCGACTGATTCAACTTCACCAAATTCTCCAAACAGGTCACGAACATCTTCTTCTGTGGCCGTAAACGACAAATTCCCTACATAAACTTTCTTAGCCAAGGTGATACTCTCTCCAAAATTAGGTCCAGTCTGAAACACAACCAGCGGCTGCGCAAACATGGGTATAAATATCCGACCCCTAAAGCATATCTGTATTTTTAGATTTGTCCACTAAATGGTGCTAAACTTCCCGCCATTATCCCACCATTACCCTGGCAAAGGGCTGATCCGGCAGGTATTTCAGCGTAAATCAGGGTAAAATATCGGGGCTTTGGGGAATTTTTGTGGCATTCGCCACCTCATGCGTTACCGACTAGCGACGCATCACCGAGAATTTCCGAAGGCTTAAAACACAGATCACTGCATCATTGAGTACGTAAAATGGATTATTGCCAGCTTGAATGCCTGTTCCGACCCCAGCAAGAGACGCGCAGTCCGATTGTTTTTATTCACGGGTTTCCTGATTCACCATTGATGTGGCAGGCGTATGTCACAGAAGCAGAACGGGAACGGCCGTGGCTGGCCGGCCGCGCCATATATACCTTTGCCTTTCCCAATCGGCAAACGCGCCCGGAACCGGTCCCTTCCTGGCGGGAAGTGCGCCGGGGTGTACTGGATGATGAGCTGGCCGCCGCCTTTGCCGAGGTGATTACCCGCAGCCCGACGGGGAAAGTCATCCCTGTTGTGCATGATTTGGGAGCGACGGCGACCTGGCGGTATGCGCGCCGCCGCCAGGGGCAGACAGCGTTTGAGAAGCTGGTTAGCTTTTCGGTGGGGTCGTCGCTGCGTTATGACGTGGCGGAGCATGGATTGAATGCGATGACCTGGCTGTATCAGGTGGTGTACATTGTGCCGTATACGACCCGGTTACGGCCGTTCCAGCGTCTGCTCTCTTTCTTGTTAACTCGGGCCGCCGGCTACCAGTCGGAAACGGCCGATGAGGTATGGCGCGATACGTACCATTACTGGGAAGGGTGGCTGTGGCCGCTGCGGCTGCCTTTTTATATGCTGGGTGCAGGCTGGGAACGGCCGTTCCTCGATTTCCAGTTCCCCGTTTTATTCATGCGCAGTCACATAGACCGCATCGCCAGCACCAAAGCCTTCGAGGCCGAATTACAGCGCCGCCCCGACTGCTGCTTCATCGAACTGCCAGATGTCAACCACTGGTTCCCAGAGCAGCGCCCGGAATTGGTGCTGCCCGTGCTGCGCGATTTTTTGGTCTGAGCCGGTTAAACTTGCCAATCAATGTCCGGGCGAAGGGCCTGCCCAAACGCAATCAGTTCGTCAATGCGGTTGGTGCGTTCCAGGGTCTGGAGCAATTGCAGCGCCTTCAGGCCGTGTTCGTTAGCGCCTAAATTGTCGTAACTCACGCCCAGGTCGAAACATAACATTTGCAGCTCCGCCGGACTGAAGCGCTCGGCCAGGACGCGGCGCAGGTAAACCAACAGATTATGCGGCACTTGCTGTTGCTGATTAACCCGCCGCAGCGTCTCGTTTTCCTTTTGGGCCTGAAAAGCCAGCACCCGCCGTTTCCAGTCGGTAAAAACGCCCTGAAATTCCGCGTCGGCCAGCAAATCATCTTCCAGTTTGACATGTTTGACGTACCAATCGTAACCTCTTTCCAACAGCCCCTCGTACTTCATACCTTCTTCCACCACAACCAGCAGGGGATGTCCGAGCGTGTAGGCCATGGTTGCTTCAATCTGGTTCCACACGGTGGGCAGATTCAGCATTTCGATGCGCGTCTCGTTTTCGCTGCCGCGCTTTTCGACGGCCTTAATCAGATGGATGCGTTCATAAGCCAGGATGATGGAACCGGCGCATTCGTGCATCAGTTCGGCGATGGCGACCAGGGGTTGTTTGCTGGAGAAGTAGGTGCGGCCAACCGTCTGGGGGATGAGGTCATTCGCTTGCAGGAATTTTTCGATGGTTTGCACGAGCGTTTCTTGCCGGATGTTTGATGTGCGTCCGACGCTGAGAAAGACTTTAGGTGCTGACATGGGGTTTTCCTCCTGAGTTACCATTCTTGCCAGATTATTTTAGCAGGGTGACAGCCGTTGCCCAAACGGCCGTAAGCGCGCCAGGTTACAAAAGTCTGCCATACGATTAATGTCTCTCGTCGGCGTTCACCCACACCATCACCGCCAGGTAGTCAGACTGGGATGAAAAGCGGGTATACAGGCTGAACAGGCGACAAACGCGGCGAAAGTAGGGGGGCATAACGGCCGTTTCCATCACTTCCCGAAAGCCAAATTGCGCATAAAACGGGACCAACGACGACACGCACGTCAGCCACAACGGCGGCGCGTGGTCGGCTTGCAGGCGTTGGATGATGGCGCGGGCGATGCCCTGCCGCCGCCAGGGGCGCACAACGGCGATGGAAGCCAGTTCGCGGGAGCCATCGCCATGCGGTTTTACCTGTCCGCAGCCAATCAACGCGCCGGTGTCATCCACCGCCACCAGAAAGCGCCGCCAGTCCAGGCCCAGCGGGTTGATCTGGACGGCGCGAACGAGGTTTTTGACGGCCGTTTCTTGTGCGGCGGTGGCGGCTTGCAAGTAAAACTCTGTCATCTCCCCTATGCTACCCGATTTTGTCCGGTTGAGCCGTTTCTTCCTTCTTCCTGGCCCTTATCTGTTATACTCGCGCCATCATGGACAAAATCAACCTCATCGCCATCTGCAAATTCGGGCTGGAAAAGCTCGTCAAGTATGAAGTGAGCAACCTGGGTTTTGCCGAACCGGTCGTTTCCGACGGTAAAATCGAGTTTGAAGCGGCTCTGACCGACATTCCGCGCCTGAATTTGTGGCTGCGCTACGCCGATCGCCTGTTGATCAAAGTGGGCGAATTCCCGGCGCTGACGTTTGAAGATTTATATGAACAGACGCGGGCCTTGCCCTGGGAAACGTGGGCGACGCCAGACGGCCGTTTCCCCGTAGACGCCAAATCGGTCAAATCCAGCCTGCAAAGCCTGCGCTCCTGCCAATCCATCGTCAAAAAAGCGGTCGTGGACCGGCTGCAAGATCAGTTTCACACGGCCGTTTTGCCCGAAACCGGGCCGGAATTCGCCATTCAGGTCGCCCTGCTCAACGACGTGGCGACCCTGACGCTGGACACCTCCGGCGCGGGTCTGCACAAACGCGGCTACCGCACCGAAACGGTCGAAGCGCCCTTGAAAGAAACCTTCGCCGCCGGGCTGGTATGGCTCAGCCCCTGGCGCTCAGACGGCTTGTTGATTGACCCCATGTGCGGCTCCGGCACGATTTTGATTGAGGCCGCGCTGAAGGCGCGCAACATCGCTCCTGGCCTGAACCGTAATTTCGCCGCCGAAAGCTGGCCGATGATCGAGGCTGCCCGGTGGGACCAAGCGCGTGAGGCGGCCAGCGCCGCCCGCAAGCCGGGACCGCCGCTGGAATTGTTGGGCTACGACGTGGATGCCACGGCCGTAGCCGCCAGCCGCATCAACGCCGCCAACGCCGGCGTCGCCGAAGACATCGTGTTTGCCCAAAAGGACGTGCGCGATTTGTGGATTGACCGGCAGTATGGCACGCTGATCTGCAATCCGCCTTACGGCCGTCGCCTGTCTGATTTTCAGGAAATGAACCAGATGTACATCGCCCTGAACAAGATGCTGCGCAAAAAAACGGGCTGGGCGGTGTGCATCCTTACGGCCGATCCCAAGTTCCCCGACTATTTCAAACGCGCCCAGCCAGACCGCGTGCGAAAGTTTTATAACGGCCGTATCCGAGTGAATTATTACCAGTATGACGCGGTGAAATAAAGACACTAAGTTTGCAGATTGATGGATGGGACGCGGATAAACGCGGATACAGCCGATTTTCGCGGATAAAAACCAGCCATATCAGCGTTTATCCGCCGCATCCGTGAAAATCCGCGTCCCATTTCTTAAAAGTGCAAAGGTAGTGAAAGAGGGAAACGGCCGTTCCCTTTGCAGAAGTGGGTTCCGAGTTCAGATTCAGGCATAGGTTGACAGACCGCTTCCTGTGTTATACGATGTACGTGCAAGAATATATAAACGTACGTATCTTGTCTAACACGAGGGACTTTCTATGAAAACCGTGACGCCTACAGAACTACGGATGAATATCTATAATTTGCTTGAGGAAGTCTTACGTACTGGCGTACCCATCGAAATCAAGAAAGGTGACAGGCTGCTGAAGATTGTGCCTGTCGAGAAGGCAAACAAACTCCAGAACCTGGTTTCCAGGCCAGAAGCCATTCAGGGCGACCCTGAAGAGTTAGCCGCGCTCAGTTGGGAAGCTGAGGTGAACCTTGATCTACCTTGATACGCACGTGGTGGTATGGCTGTATGCCGGACTAATCGAAAAGTTCAGCGAAGCGGTCAAGGCGCTGATCAATGATCACGAACTCTACATTTCGCCCATTGTGCGCCTGGAGTTAGGGTATTTGCAGGAAATTGGGCGGGTAACGACTGAAAGCGAGACGATTATCGCCGATTTATCGCAACGTATTGGCCTGAAGGTAAGTGATGAAGATTTCAATTTGATTGTCACCCAGGCATTGCCGCTATCCTGGACACGTGACCCGTTTGACCGTTTAATTGTCGCCCAGGCCGCGCGAGGCGACCATGTGCTGCTTTCTAAAGACCAGATCATTTTAACGCATTACCCACATGCCAGGTGGTAAACCTGTCGAGATAAGGGTTTTGTAGGCTAACGTGATGTGTGGAGATGGTAACGGCCGTTCCCCAACTCGGCAGCCTGTTCGACGAGCGATCGCCAAATCGCCCACGACGCAGCCATCAACATCATGCGCCGCATCCTGCAAAGCTCCGGCGGTGAAGTCAACCGCCTGACCATAACTCCAGTGTGCAGGAGATTAAAGCCATCTGGCATAATACGGACATGCAAT
>CALFEW010000764.1 GCA_937958365.1 uncultured Chloroflexota bacterium
TTCTCCTACCGCCTGCTGACCAGCTTCATTCAAACGGCGCAGTCCGGCTACCGGGCCAAGCCCACGTTCGGCCACAATATCCGTCACCACCACGCTGGCCGCCGGTTTGCCGGAATACTGCTCGGTAGCGCGGGCGGCGCAGCGCAAGTCACAGCCATCCACGGCAATGGTCGGGTAAAAACGGGCAAAGGCGCGGTCGCCTTCACCGCCGGCCAAAAAGAGCGGCAGGCAAATGGTGACGGTATCTTCCGGGCGCATCTCTTCCAGCACTTTCAGCGCCGCCAGCCGGGTGACGGTGCCTTCGGCAAGCTCTTCGCCGGAGCAGGCCACAATGCCAACTTTCTTTTGCGGTAAATTAGGCATCAGACTCTCCCTGTAAAGCGTCCACAACGGCCGTTACCTCTTCCGCCAGGGCATGGGCTAATTGCAGTCCACCTTCATTCAATTCGGCGATACCCTGGGGCTTCAGTTTGCGGTGGCGGCGGAAAACGTCCAGCACGGCAAAATCTTGCGCCACCCGGCCGCCGCTCTCCTGAACCATCTTGGTGGCGCAGGCCAATTTGCAACCGTCAATGGTGATGGCGGGATTGTCAGCCACGGCCGTGCGGGCATTTTCATCGCCTAATACCAGTTTGGAAAGGGCCACCAACTGCGCCGTTTCCGGGCGCATCTCTTCTATGACCTCGTAAGCGGCTTCGCGGCTGACTGTGCCGTAGGTCTTACCGATGCCGCTGCAAGGGACAATAACCACTTTCTGGCTCATTCGGCCTCCTCTTGCGCCTGGACCTTGATGATCTCCAGGTAGGCCGCCGGCGTCAGCAGGTTGATCTGGTCGGTGGTCCAATCAGCGGTTTCAATGACGGCCAGCCAGCCGTGGCCATAAGGATCCTGATTGATGACCTCCGCTTCCAGTTCCAGCTTTTCGTTTACCTCGGCAATCGTGCCGCTGACGGGACAGGTGAGGGCGATGTCTACTTTGATGGTTTCGATAGAGGCGAATTCTTCGTTGGCGGCAACGGCCGTGGCCACTTCCGCCACCTCGGCAAACGCCACGTCCCCATTGCGCTGCTGAAAAAAGTCCGAAACGCCAACAGTCACCCGGCTGCCATCCGCTTTGGCCCAGACGCCTTCCGGGGTGTAAAGGCGGTCGGTGGCAACCTTGAAAGTGAATTTATCCAGGGTGTATTCCAGGTGTTCGCTCATCAAGCAACCTCCATAATCATTACCGGTTGATTCAACGTTTATTGAAGTATAATGAAAGGTAAACAATTTGATTAGTGACAAATATCACGTTCCTCGTGTGACAATCTCCTTCCAGGCACGCGCAAACTGCACCGGCTGATGAGAATCTGGGCGCGCTGGACGTTGAGTTGACGGCCGAAAATCGGTTCTTCGTCACGAATAGTGCAGAGTTCAGAATGAAGCGTTTGGACTATCAAACTACTGGACTTGGTTGCCGAGCAAGATCTGAATCGCTTGCTCTGGGCCACTGCCTAAAACGTAGCTTGCACTTTTCATGACGAAGAACCCAGTTCATGTGGCCGGGTGTTGTCATCCAGCCCAACCGGTCATTGGCAACAGATCTTGGCTACTACTTGCTTCAAGATTGTGGGTTTGTTATGATTGTATCGTCACAAAAAGTACAAATATACCCATGCCACAAATTTCTTCCTATCTCTACCAGGAAATTGCCGAAGCGATTCGGCGACAAATCGCTGAGGGCGATCTGCCGCCCGGCAAACGCCTGCCTGCCGTGCGCACTCTGGCCCAGCAATGGAATTGCACGCCGGGAACTGTCAGCCGGGCCTATGGCCTGTTGGGGGAGGAGGGGCTACTCGTCGGGCATCGCGGTGGTGGCACGCGGGTGGCTGAGCAACCTTTGCCGGGCCAACGGCCGTTTCTCCAATGGGCCGCCTTCATCCACCGCGCTGAACAATTTCTGCTGGAAGGTTTGGCCCAGGGCTACGACCCAGCGCACGCCCAGGCGGCGCTCTCCCTGGCCATCGGTCGTTGGCAGACGTTGCAAGCCCAGGAAACGACGGCAAAAACGGCCGTTTCCACCCCGGAATTCCGCTTCGCCGGCAGCCACGACCTGGCGTTTGAATTGTTGGCTCGCCAGCTAAACGAAGGGCGCTCAGGGGTTGGCATCTCTGTGCGTTACGTTGGTAGCCTGGGCGGTTTGCTTGCCCTGGCGCGGGGCGAAGCAGACCTAGCCGGGGTGCATCTTTGGGACGAGGCGAGCGGCGAGTATAACCGGCCGTTTGTCGCCCGCATTTTGCCAGGGCAGCGTGTCAGGCTGGTCACGCTGGCCCATCGTTCCCTGGGGTTGATTCTGTCGCCCAACAATCCGCTAGCTATCCACAGCCTGGCCGACCTGACCTGCAGCGAGGCGCGCTGGCTGAACCGGGAGAAGGGCAGCGGCACGCGCGTCTGGCTGGAAGCGCAACTGCGCGCTCTGGATATCGCGCCGGAGCATATCCCCGGCTACGATCAGGAAGCGCCGACCCATCTGGCTGTGGCCCAGGCGGTGTCCGATGGTCGGGCCGACGCCGGGTTAGGCATTCAGGCCGCGGCGACGGCCTATGGCCTGGCCTTCGCGCCGTTGACCCAAGAGAAGTATCAATTGGTTATCCCAGAAGTGGTGTGGGAAACGGCCGTTTGTCAATCCCTCCTCACTATCATCCGCTCCGACACCTTCAAGGAACTACTCCACACCCTCGGTGGCTACGACACGAAAGAAACAGGAATTGTTAGTTGATAGTTGGGACCACTATCAACTAACAACTATCCCCTATGCTTCAAGCACTCGAACTCATCCTGGTCCGTGACCCGGCGTTATGGGAAATTGTCCGGCTTTCACTCTATGTGACGGGGGTTGCCCTGCTCCTCAGCACGCTCATCGGTATTCCGGTAGGCGCGTTCATGGGGCTGAACCGTTTCCCTGGCCGTTCTCTGGCGATGGTGCTGTTATACACGGGCATGGGCTTCCCGCCAGTGGTGATTGGCCTGTTTGTTTATCTGATGCTTTCGCGTAACGGGCCGTTTGGCGCGCTGAACAATGCCTTCATCCCCGCCCTGTTCACGCCAGGGGCGATGATCATCGCCCAGACAATTATTTCCTTTCCTTTGGTGGCCGGGTTTACGATGGCGGCGGTATTGGGCGTGGACCCCAATCTGCGCCAGCAGGTGCGGGCGTTGGGGGCGACATCCTGGCAAACGACTCTGGCTATTCTGATGGAGGCGCGCATCGGGGTATTAGTCTCGGTGATCGCCGGTTTTGGCGGGATCATTTCTGAGGTGGGGGCGGTGATGTTGGTGGGCGGCAACATCGAGGGCAAGACGCGGGTACTGACGACGGCGATTGTTCTGGAGACGCGCAAAGGCAACTTCGACCTGGCCATCGCCCTGGGTCTGATTTTGTTGGGCCTGACGTTTCTGGCCAACCTGTTCATGCTGCAATTGCAAGGCCGGACAACGGCGGAGTAGGGGGTGGCCCGTAATCCGTTGTCCGTAAACGGAACACGGAACACGGAACACGGAATACGGAATACGGAATACGGAACGCGGATGAACAAATTCCTGTATGAACTAGAGAACGTGCGCAAGGCGTATGGGGAGCGGGTGGTCTTGGATGTGGAGCAGCTGACGATTGCGCCGGGGGAAGCGTTGGCGTTGGTGGGACCGAGCGGCGCGGGCAAAAGCACGCTGCTGCGCCTGCTCAATTTCTTGGAGGCGCCGACACAGGGGCGGATTTTTTTTCTGGGGATGCTGTTTAGCGCGGCGGACGCGATGCCGCTAACCCTGAGCCGCCGGGTGACGACGGTGTTCCAACGGCCGTTTCTCCTCAACAGCAGCGTCAAAGTCAACGTTGAATATGGCTTGCGCCTACGCGGAGGGCGCAATGGGCAGGCCCGCGTCGCCGCCGCCCTGGAGCAGGTGGGGCTGGCGGACCTGGGCCGTCAATCCGCCCGCACCCTTTCCGGCGGCGAAGCGCAGCGTGTCGCCCTGGCGCGGGCCCTCGTGCTGGAGCCAGACGTGCTGCTGCTGGATGAGCCGACGGCCAACCTGGACCCCTACAACGTCCGTCTGATTGAAGAGATTGTCGGCCAGCTTAACCGTGAACATGGCACGACCCTGGTGCTGGTGACGCACAACATTTTCCAGGCGAAACGGCTGGCGACGCGAGTCGGCTTTTTGTTGGATGGGCGATTGGTGGAAACGGCCGTTACCGACACCTTCTTCAATCATCCGGCTGACCCGCGCACTCAGGCGTTCGTCGCCGGTGATATGGTTTATTAGCTGACCTGACAGGTTTTTAGTTAAAAGTTAACATAACGTGTTCTTGTATAAGGTTTCCCAAAATTAGTCAGGTCTACTTTATTGAAAAAATGAACTTTTTGAAAGCGCGAAAATGTCCGCAAAATACGCTTGATGGTCACTTGAGGGCAAAATCGCCTAATTTTGGACCAGATTTTCACCAAACCGCATGGGAAAAAGCTGCGAAAAGGCTTTTCTATGTGTTATGAAACCTGATTTCAATTGCAATTATGAAATATGAAGCCGATTTTTGGTTTTTTCACTCTTTGTGGTGAATATAGCGTCATTGCGTCCTGATTTTGAGCTTTTATTTTTTCAACTTTTTCGAGATTTTGCCTCCAATTGTGCAAAACTTACGTTAGAGGAGATAGTAAGATGAGAAGAAAATGGCAACTTATTCTATCGGTTTCTCTGCTTCTAGCGCTGGCTGCTTGCGGCGGCGTGGCGGAAGAAGAAGCGCAGACGGGGCGCACACTGCTGCTAGCCACCACCACCAGCACCGAAGACTCCGGCCTGCTCAACTTCATCCTGCCGGACTTTACGGCGCAGACGGGGGCGACGGTTGAAGTGGTAGCCGTCGGCACCGGGCAGGCGTTGCAAATCGGGCGCGATGGCAATGCTGACGTGGTGTTGGTTCACGCCCGCGCCAGTGAAGATCAATTCATGGATGAAGGACATGGCGTTCGGCGCGAAGACGTGATGTACAACGACTTCATCATCGTTGGGCCGTCGGAAGACCCGGCCGGGATCGGCGGGGGGCAGGATGTGGCCGCTGCCCTGGCCCAGATTGCCCAGGCGGAGGCATCCTTCGTCTCGCGCGGCGATGATTCCGGCACGCACAGCAAGGAGAAGTCGGTGTGGACGGTGGCCGGGATAGATCCGGCCGGTGACTGGTACATTTCCGCCGGGCAGGGCATGGGGGCGGTGCTGACGATGGCCGACGAATTGCCCGCTTACACGCTGACCGACCGGGCCACCTATCTGGCGCGCACCTTAGAAGGCACAAGCCTCGTCATTTTGGTAGAGGGCGATCCACTGCTGTTCAACCCGTACGGCGTCATTGCTGTCAACCCGGACAAAGGCGCCCACATTCAGTTGGACCTGGCGAATCAGTTTATTGATTGGCTCATCTCGCCGGAGACGCAAGCGCGGATTGGCGAGTTTGGCGTGGCGGAGTTTGGTAGCTCTTTGTTTGTGCCGGACGCCCGGTAGAAAAACTGGCATAAGAAACGGCCGTTTTCCAACGCTGGGGAAAACAGCCGTTTGCTGATTTATTTCTTGGGGCAAACCAGGGAAGGATACTGCTGGCGAATTCAAACAGGTCAAAAATCGGTGATGAAACGAACAAA
>CALFEW010000765.1 GCA_937958365.1 uncultured Chloroflexota bacterium
TCAATGCCATATTCGTCTTGAACAGGTAATACTTGCAGAAATTGGCGTTGCCCATTCATGTCGAATTCAAATAGTTGCTGCTCGCCGGTTATATTGTGATAGTCACCGAATTGCCCGGTCAAGAATTCAGCGGCCGAACGAATTGCAGGTATGGTGCTTTCGTTGGCATGAAGACGACGTTGCGGTTCCTCTTCACTTAGACTGGTGAACGGCTTTTCATCTGTCGAAGAAGCGACCAATAAGCCGGAACGTTCCATAATAAAACTTGAGCCAGTTTCCCCGATATCAAGGTTTTGCAGGAAGTTACTCAGGTGTGAGGCAAAGATGTCGCTCGATAACACGCCGAGCAAGTTATGCTGTTCATCATAAAGCGGCCGACTGGCAGCAATCGCCATATCTTGCCCTGTGAATAGGATATAAATGTCGCTCCAGGTAGGTTGATCCTCTTCTATGGCCTTGGAATACCAGGATCGGGTCCGGGCATCAAAATCGGGGATGGCTGTCAGCAATTCTTGACGATTCCCTTCGCTATCTGTGGCAAACTTTCTGAATGGTCCGCTTCTGAATTCGTCGGTGGCGATAACGTACAGTGAACCGTCTGCACCCTCACGACCGGCAAGCACAATCCCGCCCATTGGATTGCCAAAGTAGATGCTGGTTACTGAGTCAAACACCTGAATTTGTTCCCAGAAGTAGCGCTCTAAAGCGTCCTGATCATAGACGCCGCGGTCGTTAGCCAGGTGAATGAGGTTGGCATTGATCTGGTTGATTTGCTGCGGTGTGGCCAAAAAAGTGCGCAAATGGTCTTCAATATTGGCGGTAATCTTGCTTCGCAGGTGATGGGTGACGTTGTTCACTGCTCGCTGCCCATTGCGAAACGAAAGGCAGCCCACCACTCCCACGACGAGGGTAATTTGAACCGCAAAAAGAACAATGAGCAAGAGGCGTAAAGGGAGCTTTACCGGGGGCTGTTTTTGAGGATGTGTGTGCATGATGAAACCTTTTGCATTTCTTTAGATACATGTCATCGGTTGACTGGTTTATCGGCACGCCTACCTATCTCGCTGCGCAGAAAGCCTGCACGTCCTCTCCCAACAGATTAATTTATTCTTCTTCTGGGTTGTTGTCACCTGACAAACGTCACACATTTGATGTTACCGGTGTACTTTTACCTGATTGGAGTCTTTTCAAATCCAGCATAAACGGCCGTATCCCCACCCCCCACCAGCGTCCTTGTCACACCTGAAGAGCAATGTTGAGATGATACAAGGGTGAACAATGCGCCCCAGCGGCTACTTTGCTTGTCCCCACGACTGCGTTGTCCACTGCACTAACAGCGCCGCCGCTGCCGGTGAACGGTGTCCTTGCCCAAAGCAATGTTAGAGAAACGCTCCATGAGTTAAGTCACAAATTCCTATGATGAATGTCACTGTTTATCAGTTGTGCATTAATATACCATAGCAAACTATTGCATAGTATAGCAAAATCATTGTTTGTATGCGTTAGCGTCCTTAGATTGGATTTTTTGAGACCCAAGATTTGTCATGACACACTCCCTCGACGCCGATTTGAATTTGCTTCATGCCAATGTGTGTCAGGCGTTGGCCGACCCCAAGCGCATCCTGATTCTTTATGCGCTGGCAGAACGGCCGCGTCACGTGACTCATCTCGCCCAAGATTTGAACTTGCCCCAACCAACCGTCTCGCGCCACCTGCGCATTTTGCACCAACAATCGCTTGTAGACACCGAGCGTGAAGGCATCAGCATCACCTATCGGCTGGCGGATAGGCGGGTGATCGAGGCCTTGGATACCTTGCGGCTGCTGTTATTTGAATCGCTGGAACGAAAAACGGCCGTTCTCAACCATCCCGCGCATTAAATAACGGTAACGGCCGTTTGCCCACGCCGCCCATCAGGAAAGAACTCATGAGCAAAGACAAAACCCCCCTCACCCACTCCGTTTTATGGCTTTTGTTTCTCGGCGGCCTCGTGCTGTTGGTGGGCCTGATGCTGCCGCAACCGGCGCAGGCGCAGTGCGGTTCCTCGGCCTCGTCGTGCAAAAATTGCCACGAAGTCCAGGCCGAAATGCCCGTCAACGCCGATGGCACAAGCTGGCACCAGGCCCACGCTTTTGGCGATTTTTGCGAATTCTGCCACGCGGGCAACGTCCAGGCCACCGACAAAGCCACCGCCCACGTGGGCATGGAAGCCCCCCTGGCCAATATCCAGGTCAGCTGTGGCAACTGCCACGCTGCCGACCTGAACGAACGCGCCGAGGTGTACGCCGTTGCCCTGGGCGTCGAAATTGGCGCATCCGGTTCGGACACAGAACCTCCGGCAAGTGGCGATGGTGGAGAAAGTGATAGTGGGGAAGGTGGTGGTGGAGAAACGGCCGTTGCCCCACCTCCCTCTTCCTCTAGCTCTGGCTCCGGCTCCCCAATCGGCCTCGTCATAGACGAC
>CALFEW010000766.1 GCA_937958365.1 uncultured Chloroflexota bacterium
AAATGGGAGCGCGGACGTCCCGTCCGCCCTGGCAGGCGAGACGCCTGCGCTCCGTTTGGCAGGCGAGACGCCTGCGCTCCATCTGGCAGGCGAGACGCCTGCGCTCCATTTAGTTAATTTTCACCAGCGCCCCACTGATTTCCGTGATGGCGCTGCTCTTCACCGAGGCGGACGCCTGGCCTTCTAGTTTGGCCTCCACGCCGCCTTTCACTTCGGCCTGGGTTCCCGCTTCCATCGTCGCTTTCATCTGGCCTTTGATTTTGACGTTCATCCCTTCCAGGCTCAGGTCGCCATTGGCTTTCAGCGACATACTACCGGCCGCTTCCACCGTCACGTCGCCGTCCTGGTTCATGGTGATTTTGGTGCGTCCGGTGACGACCGTGACAGTGCCGCCGCTGCTGTGGGGCTGGTCTAGCACCATTTCCGTGTTACCGGCGGTGGCTCGCACCGCGCCATCGCTGATGCGCACGGTGATTTGCGGCGGCATCTCCATGATAATTTCGCGCGGCTCGGAACCGCTGCCGGTGTTGCGAATGGCCGCCATGATGGTTTGATCGTCCGGCTCGGCCAGAGGCAGGCGGAAAATCACTTCGTTGGGATTGTTCAGGGGCGGCCGGTCGGCGTCGTTGTAGAGACGGCCCACAATGATGGGCTGATTCACGTCGCCTTTGTCGAAGTTCAGCAGCACCAGGTCACCGACGTTGGGAATGGAGACAGTGCCGATGTGGCCGGTAGCGACGGACACGCGCTTGAGCAGCAGGCCGCTGTTTTTCAGGCGCACATCGCAGCCATAATTGTCGTTGTCGTTGCCGCTGCTGTGCGGATAGACGGCTTCAACCAGGCCCAATTCGGCAATATGCAGGGCGCGCAGTTCGTGCCGGATGATTTGTTGGAGGGTGTTGACGATTGTGGTCATAGTCAAGATTGGAGATTAAAGATTAAAGATTGGGTCGCCAATCTCTAATCTTTAATCTTTATATTCTTCGGAAGCCGATGCGGGTGGTGAAGCCGCCGGTTTTGTCAATACGATGGGTGACGCTGCGCACCTGGAAGTTGTCGTTGAGGCTGGCGTCGGGCAGGTTGCGGAGTTGGATGGCGTCGCCGAGTTTAACGGCGGGCTGGCCGGTGGTGAAGAGTGTGCCGCGTAAGGTCTGGCGGGTGAG
The DNA here is from genome assembly GCA_937958365.1 of uncultured Chloroflexota bacterium. Classification (GTDB taxonomy): domain Bacteria; phylum Chloroflexota; class Anaerolineae; order Promineifilales; family Promineifilaceae; genus Leptovillus. The sequence continues at coordinate 1,164 of CALFEW010000766.1, forward strand.
ATAGGTTTGGGCGGCGTCGGCGGCGGCCTGGGTGGCAACGGCCGTGCGCAGGGCAGGTCGCTCCAACAATTGCACCGGGCTGCCGGAGCCGGTTGTGCCTTTCAGTCCGGCAAAATCTTTCGTCAGCCAGGCCCAGGCGTCGTCGGTTCCGCCGGGGCCTTCGCCCCAGGCCTGCACTTCACCGGCGGCGGGCGGCGTTTGCAAAACCTCCAATTCGACAATTTGTTTGGCGTAGTCGAAGATGTGGATGGCCGCGCCGCTCTGAAACAGGGCGAAGACCAGTTCGCCAGCCGCGTTGATGTAGAGATCGAAGCCGCAGAGGTCGGCCAGTTGGCGCATGTGGTGGTAGAAGGAGTTACGGCCGTTGACCACATACGCCGGAAACGTGATGCCATCGTCGGCGCGAGCCACGTCCAGGCCCGCCTGCTGCGCCAGGTCGCTGACGATTTGCCCGGCGGTTTTGGCCTCGTAGGTCTGCGAGGTGAAGCTGTCCAGCAGCTTTTGCGCCGGGCTGTGGCCGATGACGCGGCGCACCGTCAGGCCGGATTGGGCGCTGAGGACTTTGCCGACCATCACCTGGGTCATAGCCTGTCCTGAGGAACTCGAAGGATCGTCGCTGAAGCCTAACTCGATTTTGGCGTCGTCGTCGCGCTGAGGCTGGAAGCCGCCTACCTGCCCCAGCAGCAAGGTGAAGCTGTCGGCGGGGGTGTCCATGTCCAGGGCAACGGTGAGGGAAACGGCCGTACTCGCCTGCGGTTCGTCGGTCGTGTCCACAATTTTGTCGCCAATCGTTAGTTTGTAAGCAGGGTGTAGTAACATGCCAGCCCTTATGCCTGTAACAACCGCTCGACCAGTTCCACGCTCTCGCTATCACTGCGTCCCTGGTCTTGCGCAACTTTGTACCAGCGCTGCAAAAAACTTTTTAAGTCCGGCGCGACGCCGGATTGCTTCACGTACCGGGCGCCTTCCACCCGCACAGCTTCGTCTGTATCTGAGAGCATGTTTTGTAACAGTTGCAGCAGCGCCTCTCGATTTTTGTCCGGGTAATACAGCGTCAGCAGACATTCGTAAGCCGCGCGGCGTACCGCCGGCTGGGGGTGCAGCAAGAAGGCGCGGAGCGTGGGCGCTTCGTCCGGGCTGGCTTTGCCCCGCAAGTAACTCAGGCAGTTCATGGTGAAGTGTACGGCCGTATCGGCCCAGGCGTCGTCGGTGGTCAGCCAGTTGAGAACGGCCGTGCGCGTTTCAGCCGCATTCAACTTCTCATCCAGGTCGGTAACCTGCTGCTTCAACTGCGCTCTCGCCAGACTGTCGTTAGTAGATAAATAGGCGCGAACCTCTTTCGGTATTGTTTCCATATTCATTCTCGTTCA
>CALFEW010000767.1 GCA_937958365.1 uncultured Chloroflexota bacterium
TCCCTTGCCCATCTGGAAGGAGTCCTTCTCCTACTCATCCTGCCCTTCCTTTTCTTTCCAGCGAGTTTTCCCATACTCACGGCCGTTTCTCTCCTACTCCTCTCCTTCCTCTTACTGCTTCCCCTATTCACGCGCCACCGCCCCATCCTATCTTGCACGCCCATGAATCTCCTCGTCTTGCTTTGGCTGATCGGCCTGGGAGTTTCGATCCTTATCACCGCCGACCCCGACAAAACTTTGCCGCAGTTCACCCGATTCATCGCCAGCCTGATTGTTTTTTACGCGGCAATCGCCGCCATTCAGCAGCGCCCCCATCTGACGTGGTTTGCTTATGGCCTCATGGCCCTGTCTATCTTGTTTGCCCTCATAGCCCCTTTCGCTGTCCAATGGAACCTGGCTAAGGGTATCCCCATTCCCGACGCCGTCTATCATTCATTTCGGCTACTTGCCCCCGACGCCATTCATCCTAACATCATGGCCTCCCTGATGATTTTGCTGCTGCCGTTCCCCCTGGCTTATGTCCTGGTGCATGTCTCCCGGCGCGAGTTGATCTGGTGGCTCTGGTTGGCCGTCCTCGGCCTGACCGGTGTGGTATTGCTGTTGACCAAATCGCGTGGTGGCTACCTGGCGATCTTGGTTGCTGCGCTTGTTGCTCTGTGGCTGGCAGGCCGTCGTATCCTGGCGCTGGTATTGCTGGGGGGAACGGCCGTTGCCATTCTTTGGCTGCTCTACAGCGCAAACGACGCCTTACTCCTAACCGAGACAGCCAACGGCTTGACTGATCCCAGTACTATGCAGTTTCGTCTGCAAGTATGGCAGGTTGCCTTGCGAATGTTAAGTGATTTTCCCTTCACCGGAGTCGGTATTGGCGCCTTCAACGATGTTGCCATGCGCCTCTATCCTATTGCCGAGAGCAATAATCCGGGCACGCACAATATATTTCTGCAAGTTGGTGTAGACCTCGGCCTTCCCGGCCTTATTGTCTATGTCGCGCTGCTGTTGTTAGTGGTTTATATGGGGTGGATGACGCTAAAAAAAGCGCGAAAAACACAAGATACCAACCTCCAGGCCATGATGATCGGGGCGATTGCCGGTATTGTAGGTTACTCGGCGCACGGCTTGTTAGACAATGGTTTGTGGAGTACCCAGGTTTCGTTTGTGCCCTGGCTGGTAGTTGCCTTGGTGACGATTGCTCATGGATTGGCCCAACCTGCCCAAACCATCCAGTCAGGTGACAAAAATAACACCCTGTGTTAATCTTTGAACCAGGGAAAACAGAACCCGATTCCAAAAAATTCCACACCTTGGGAGGCAAACAATGGGTATACCGTTCGCAACAGAAGCATGGATTAAGGCGCTTCAAGTAGAGCTGAACAGCAGCGCCGGCTATCAAGAAGCCGCCAAAGCCTGGGAAGGCGATTTCTATTTTGTCGTCACCGCCGGTGGCGGCATCCCCCAGGATGTCTACATGTACATGGACCTCTGGCACGGCGAATGCCGCGACGCGATGGAAGTGGCTGATTCAACCTCTAAGGACCCCGCTTTTGTTATGAGCGCTCCCGTGGACGTATGGCGCAAAGTGGTCGAGAAAAAGATAGACCCCATCAAAGGGTTGATGACCCGTCAGCTTAAGCTCAAAGGGAACATGATGAAAATCATGAAAGCTCCCAAAGCCGCTATCGAACTCGTCGAATGCACCACCCGCATTCACACCGACTGGCCCGCGTAGCAAGGGCCAATTACCAACGTCAATCGTCAATCGTCAATCCGAAATCCGAAATCCGAAATTCTTATGTGGTTCTTTCGCTGTCCTGAAATTTCTTTTGGTGAAGATGCCCTGACACAACTGGCGCTCATTCAAGGCAAACGCGCCTTCATTGTCACCGATCCTGTCATCCAGAAACTTGGATTTGTCGCTGTCGTGCAAGAACAACTGGCCGCCGCGGGCCTGGAAAGCCAGGTCTTTGCCGAGGTGGAACCAGACCCCTCTCTGCAAACGGTGCGGCGCGGCGCGGCGCAAATGCTGGCCTATGGGCCGGATTGGATTATCGGCCTGGGTGGTGGCTCTAGCATGGACGCCGCTAAGGCCATGTGGATTCATTACGAGCGCCCGGATATTGAGCCAGAAGCCATTAATCCTTTTGAACCGTTGGGTTTGCGCCAGAAAGCGCGCCTCATCTGTATTCCCACCACTGCCGGAACCGGCTCCGAAGCTGGTTACGGCATCATCCTCACCGACACAGAAAACGCCCGCAAATTAACCCTCGGTTCGCCGGAAGCCACGCCGGACATGGCTATTGTGGACCCCTATTTTACGGCGCAGTTGCCGCGCCAGGTGACGGCCGATACCGGCATAGACGTTCTCACGCACGCCATGGAGGCTTACCTGGCTACCTGGGCCAACGATTTTACCGATGGCCTTTGCTTGCAAGCTATGCGGCTCGTCTTTAATTATTTGCCACGCGCCGTCGCCAACGGCCATGGCGACAACGAAGCCCGCGAGAAAATGGCGAACGCGGCCACCATTGCCGGGATGGTGTTGGGCAACAGTTCGGTGGCGTTAGCCCACGCTCTGGGGCACAGCGCCGGCGCGTTGTTTCATCAGCTTCCGCACGGCCGTATCACCGCCATTTTCCTGCCTTATACGCTGCAATACGTTGCCAATGGGGGAAACGGCCGTTTCCAAGACATCGCCAATGCCCTGCTGCTGCCCGCCGCCAGCGAAACAGAAGCCGCCGCCAATGTTGTCCAGGCCATTTTCAACCTGCTAGAAACCACCGGACTGCCCGGCAGTTTACAGGCCGCCGGTATCCTCGAAGACCAGTTTGTGGAGATGCTGCCCATCATGGTGGAGCATGTCGAAATGGATGCCAACCTTCTCATGTCGCCCCGCATCCCCGACACGGCCGAAGTGGAAAAGCTGCTGCAATACGCCTTCAATGGACGGCCGATAGATTTCTAATTGCCAGGTCGTTTGGTCTGGTAGCCGGGTAGCCCGACTACCAGACCAAACGACCAGACTACCAGACTATGAACACTACCCGTCCTAAAATTGGTTTGGCTCTGAGCGGCGGTGGTACCAGGGGATTGGTCCACATCGGCGTACTTTCGGTGCTGGTAGAGGCCGGCATTCCCATTGATTACGTCGCCGGAACCAGCGTTGGCTCTTTTGTGGGCGCGGCTTATTGCGCCGGGATGCCGGTGGACCAGATGCGCGCCCTGGCGATGTCCACGAGTTGGAAGCTGCTCTCGCGCCCGGCCCTTTCCCACAACGCGCTCCTCAGTTTTAATCGGCTGGAAACCTGGGTAGAACAAATTCTTGGCGATGTAGACATCTGCGACCTGGCCATCCCTTACGCCATCATCACCGCCGACCTGGAGCGCGGGGAGAAAGTGGTGCTGCGCCGTGGCCCGCTGGCGCGGTCTGTTCATGCCAGTTGCGCTATTCCGGGGATTGTGGAGCCGGTGCTGGTAAACGGCCGTCTCCTCTGCGATGGTGGTATCGTAGACAACTTGCCCGTAGACGTCGTCCGCGACATGGGCGCCGATTACGTCATCGGCGCCGACATCTTCATCCCTTCCAACTATCGCCGTATGGGGCCGCTGGGAACCGGTCTGATGAGCATCGAAACGATGGTTCGCCACTCTGGCGGCCACGTCGGCGAGGCCGACTGCCTCATCGCCCCGGAAATCAGCGGTCACGCCTATCACCGCTTCTCCAAAGCCCAAGAATTTTTCCACCTGGGCGAAGAAGCCACCCGGCGTGTCTTACCGGCTATTCAGGCCGCCTTGTCTGTATCCAGCGTCCCGTGTCCAGTATCCAGTATTGAGTATCCAGTGTTCAGCAGTTAACCTGAACACTGAACACTGCTTACTGAATACTTCTTACTCCGCCCCTTCCTCCAACTGCGCCTGCTGACTTTCAATCGAGCCAATGCCCAGCGGCTGCCATTTCTGCTTGATCTCGCCGCTGCGCAGGCGATGTTCCAGGCCGCCGCGCGCCCGTGTCTCTTCAAACCCTTCTGGCTCAATGAACATTTTCTGCCCTTCTAGCAGGCCAAAAAGCCCGGCCTGGCCCGGTTCCGGGCGCGGCGCAATCAACGCTTCCTGGCTCTTAATGGCGTCCGGATCATAATCTAGCGGTTCGGTATAGGTGGTAATGAAGCCTTCAAAGTTGCGCAGCACCACCTTTCCCGGCGCCTGGGTCAACAGGTAATTGGGCATCACCGGAATTTTGCCACCGCCGCCGGGCGCATCCACCACGTAGGTTGGCACGGCGTAGCCAGACGTGTGGCCGCGCAGACCCTCGATAATCTCAATACCTTTGGAAACCGGGGTGCGC
>CALFEW010000768.1 GCA_937958365.1 uncultured Chloroflexota bacterium
TCACGGCCGTTAGCGGTTCAGGTCGTTCACTCTCCCCGGCCGTCGGCCAGAAAATGCAAGGGAGGTCGCCGTAGAAGATGGAACTCAGATAGGGCAATGTTGCCTCCAACGTATCACCAGCCTCCATGAAGGATTCACCGCGTTCGGCAGGCGTTCCACTGTAATAGCTATAATCACTGCATTCCACTGCGTAGTAGATGGCGTCGGAGTAAGTGGGGTCGGGAATAGGTTCCAGAGTTTCCGGGTCGAGATAGAGATCAACGTACAGCAGCCGCGTCAGGGGAAGCATATCTCCCCGGTAAGCGGCGGCCAGCGCCCGCAGCAGCATCAGGCGCGTCCCTTCGGAATAAAGTTCACTGCTCACCACATATTCCAGATCGGAGAAAGTGAAGGTGCGTTCCGCTATATCGCCGGAAGGCAGCGGAAAGTTGACGACTACAGGCGAAGAGACGATCTCGGCCGTCAAATCGTCATAGAAAGCCAGCGCATCCCCGCCAAAATCGGCGGCGCACAGTTCATCGGCGTTGCATGCGTTAAGTGTGTCAACAAGGACATCGTGAAACGCCGTAGCCTGCCCCACGTAATATTCTGGGCCGGTCAATGTCAAATCCACCGTGCCGTCCAGAATGAGACCGGCGAGGTGGTCCGGGTATGCCGCGGCATAGGTCTGTGCATACTGCGTGCCATAACTTTCGCCATAGAGCCAGAACTGCTCATCGCCCATTACCTGCCGGAAGGCTTCCAGGTCTTCTATGGCGTAGCGTGTGCCATAAAATGGCAGATGCTCCGGCGCGATGCCCATCTCGCGGACGCAATCTTCGGCGAAAGTCCGGGCGGTTTCCAGGAATGCGGCTTCTTGTTCTGGCGTCGCTGTCTGCCAATCGGCCTGGTAAAAGGTAACGGCCGTTTCCACACACTGCAATCCGCCAGAAGCGCCCAGACCGCGCTGGTCAAAGAACACAATGTCAAAATGTTCAGGAATGCCTGGGTCAAGGGCGCTCGTGTAGTCGTCGGCGACGGCGAGACCGGAAGAGCCAGGCCCGCCGGTGGCCGTCACAAACATGCCTTTGCGCTCTCCGGCAGCCGGGAGAACGCCAAAAACCACGTCCATTGTCTCGCCATTGGCTGAATCAAACGGATCCATCGGGACGGCCAGTGTGACGCAGGTAAACTCGCTGTCGGGGCAGGGTTCACCGCCCAATTCTTCCAGAATGGCCGCTGTATCTTGCCGGATTGGAGGAACCGGGGATTCAGCGGCGTCTAAGGTTGGCGATTCAGGTGAGGGCGTGCTTATATTCGGTTGGTTTTGGCAGGCAGCCAGCCAAAGGGTGAGTAAGAGAACGGTTAACAAGCGATTCCAGGGCCAGGTTGTCATAGGTACACTCGATTTTCAGGAGATTGTTTCAAGATTACCACATGTGATCGTTCTTTTCCGGGAAGCCGATGATGTCTATGTGGCACGCGGCGGCTTCGTCCAGATAGTGGGCCAGGGTCGTCAGGTTTTCATGTACGGCGCCCTTTTCGCAGCGCATTTGGATGAGGCCAATGCGGAGCATGGGGATGGTTGACGGCGGCGATACGGCCGTTACCTGCGTTTCGGGTGGATTGGATGTCATTGGTCTGCCCGGAGGTTGTCTTGCGCCTATCGCGCCGTTTCCTCGATGTGTTTCTCCCGCTTTTGTCCCAGGCTCACCAGCCCTATCAGCGTCACCCCCGTCACGGCCGCCCACACTACCCCGTCTATGACGTAGATCGTCAGGGTAGCAATATCTAACGAAGAACCATACCCCCAACCCGAATAGCCAAATTGTTCATACCAGGCATTTGTTATCCAGCGGCTCAGGAACATACCAATCGTGACGGCCGGAATCCACAGCCAGGCCCATGCCACCTGGCGGCGCAGCAGCAGCCACTGTGCGCCACCCACTGCTACCCCCATCAGCAGGTCTAACCAATAAATCCACCAGGGAAAGTCGTTGTTGTAGTTTAATACAATAGTCGGCAGCGCGAAAGCCAGGGTGGTTAGCCCAATCCATCTGGCGGATATTGGCAGATAGCCGCGCAGCGCCAGCCAATGCGCCGTAGACCACGCCAGCCCTATCGCGCCAATTGCCAGAATTGCCTGCCAGACGTCGGAATAGCCATGATAGTCGAACAGCACAGCAATTTGCCGGGCGATAAGCATGCCTGTGGTCCAGCCCACGCCGTTGGCAGTTATCCACCACGCCAGCCAGCGCCACTCTTTTGTTGACGGTATGGATTGAACGGCCGTTGCCGGCAAAGCCGCCTCGACAATTAATGAAGGTTCTGCCCCGGCTTCGCGCTGCGGTTTCACTGGCAGGATTCTGGTCCAAAGTCTCTGCGCTGCGGACGGCCGGGTATCCACCGGTGGAAGTTTAACCGGTATGGGGTCAACCTGTGGGGGAGATACGGCCGTTGTCGTTACACCTTCTACCCGCCTGCCCATATCTGGAGCATGCAGCGCCGCTTCCAAAGCGACCGCCAGATCGCCCGCTGTGGCAAACCGGTCGGCCGGTTTTTTTGCCAGAGCATGTTGGATCACGTCCTCGCAGGCGGCCGGGAGGTCTGCATTCAGATCGCGCAGCGCCGGGGCCGGTTCGTGGGCGTGTTTATATAACAAAGCGGCCGTATTCTCGCCCCGAAATGGCTGTCGCCCGGTCAGCATCTCAAAGATAACCACGCCCATCTGGTAGATGTCGGAACGGCCGTCTACCCCTTCGCCACGAATCTGCTCCGGCGTCATATACTCCGGCGTACCGATCATCGTTACCGTGTGGGTCATCTCGGCCAGGCGCACAATGCCAAAATCCGCCAGATACGCATAGCCATCATCGTCGAACAAGATGTTGCTGGGCTTGATGTCCCGATGCACAATGCCCCGGTTGTGCGCCTTATCCAGCGCCGCGCAAATCCGCCGACTAATCTGCGCCACCTGCGGCAGGGGTATGGGGCCTTGTTGGATGGCTGCACGCAAGTCACCCCCGGCCATCAGGCGCATCACAAAATAGGGGTGGTCTCCCTGACGGCCGTAATCATACACCGGCACAATCGCAGTGTGCTCCAGTTGGGCAATCGTCTTCGCTTCCTGCTCAAAGCGGCTAAAAAAAGAAGGATCGTGGGTAAACTGCGGTGGCAGCACCTTCACCGCCACTTCCCGCTTAAACTGCGGGTCATACCCCAGATACACTGTCGCCATCCCCCCCCGACCCAACTCCTTGCGAATTTCATAACGCCCTAATTGCGTGGCCATTGGCTCTAATCTCCAGGGGCTGATATGGGGGTCAATGTAGGCGTGGATGATCTGGTAATGTTGAATTGTAGGTTGTTGGCTGGTTTGTTGGTTGATGCAGCGTGGTGCTGAGTGGATACGGACTACATTATAGAGTTTTCCTGGCACAAAAGGCAACCAAAGCGGGGCAGACACCTATGCCTGCCCCGCTTATCACTCTCCAAATCAATGGACAGCTACCAGCTTCTACGCTTCCCCGCCAGACACCAGTGGAATCTCCCCCATTTCCCAGGAGACGAGCAGAGGAACGGCCGTAAAGATCGAGCTATACGTCCCACTGAGCAGCCCCACAAACAAAACCGCAATAAACGGCTTGATCGAAGCCCCGCCAAAAAACAAGATAGACAACAGCACCAGCATCGCGCTCAACTGGGTAATTAGCGACCGCTTAATCGTTTCATTCACCGACCGATTCACCAGCGCCTCAAACGAATTGCTCCGCCGCCGCAAACTGTTCTCCCGAATCCGATCAAATACCACGATGGTATCTTGCAGCGAAAAACCGGCTACCGTCAACACACCCGTCAGGAACAGCGCATCCACCTCCCAGCCGGAAATCATGCCCATGATGGCCGCAAACCCAAAAATCACAAACAGGTCGTGAAACATCGCCGCCACGGCGCACGCCCCATACCGGAAGGAGTTGGGCACCTGCCGAAAAGCAAACATGATGTAAAAAAGTACCACCACGCCCGACACCAACACCGCCGCCAACGCCGCCCTGGTCACTTCCTGGCCTACCGCCGGACTCACCGTCGTCACCGAAAAAGAACCGGCCACCAGAGGAGCCAGCGTCGTCAGAGCCGTTTCTATCGTCTGGGTCATGTCCGCATCCACAAATTCGGTGCGAATTTGCCAGGCGTTGCTCAAACCCTGCCCGCGCAAAGCCGTAATGGCCGGATTGCTGATACCGGCCGTCGTAAACACGTCACGCACCTGCTCTTCACGGATGGTTTCGGCAAACTGCACTTCAAAGCGCGACCCGCCCAGGAAATCCACACCCAGCGGAAAGACTTTACCGGAAGTAGCCAAAGAGTAAATCATCGCCAGCAAACCCAGGCCAATGATCACTCCGGAGAACAAATAATAATAACGTCGCTTTTGTACAAAATTGTTAAACATGGGTTACGCTCCTAACAGCCAGCGGTGTTTAGCCATCCAATCTTCGCTCCCGCCAATGATCAGATTTACCAGAGTGCGGGTGACGAGAACGGCCGTAAACATACTAATACCCACGCCAATCGCCAGCGTCACGGCAAACCCCTGCACCGCGCTCGCCCCAAAACTACGGCCAAACCCCCACAAAATCAGGCAAATCACCAACGTGGCAATGTTCGAGTCCCGAATCGAAGTCCAGGCGCGCTGAAAGCCGGAATGAGTCGCCTCGCCAACCTTACGCCCACGCGCCAACTCCTCCTTCATCCGCTCAAACACCAGCACGTTCGCATCCACCGCCATGCCCAGCGACAACAAAAAGCCGGTAATCGCCGGCAGCGTCAGCGTTACCGGCAGCCCCTCAAACACCGCAAAATTCAACAGCGCGTAAACCACCAGGGCAATAGCCGCCAGAAAACCAGGCAGCCGGTAATAACCAATCATGAATAACAGCACCAGAATCACCCCGGCAATACCCGCCTCCACACTGGCTCTCACCGACTGTTCGCCTAACGTTGCCCCTACCAGACGTGTGCTTTCAATCTTCAGCGGGATAGGCAGGCTGCCAAAACGCAGTTGCAAGGCCAGTTTTTGCGCCTCTTCCAGCGTAAAGTTCCCGGTGATGGTTCCCTGGCCTTCATCAATGATCGAGCTAATGCGCGGGCTAGAAATCACCTGCTTATCCAACACAATCGTCAAATATTGCCCCTGCTTCTGCCGCGTATAATCGGCAAAAAAATCGCTTTCCTCCGGCTTCAGGCTAAACGAGACGTAATACTGATTTGCCGCGCCCAGCTCTGACTGCGCCTGACGCAGCGCCGCGCCGGTCATCACCGTCTCAAACGTCGGCGCAGGCTCAGTAATTTCCGCGTCAATAGGCGCGCCTTCCGGCAGTTCACAGCGAGACGGGCCGTTATTTAGAGAGGTACGTACACACATCCCTTCCGGCAGCGACTGCAAGCCGGTATCAATAAATTCCAGCAAAGCCGTCTCCTGAATCAGCGCGATGGCCTGGTTGGGGTTGTCAACGCCGGGCAATTCCACCAGGATGCGACGCTCGCCTTCTATCTGCACCAAAGGTTCAGAAACGCCCAACGCATTCACACGCTGGGCCACAATCTGGCGGGCAGTATCCATCTCTTCGCTGGGAATATTCTGTTCGGCCGGTACATCAGCCTCCAGCAACACTTGTAAACCACCTTGCAAATCCAGCCCTCGTTGAATGGGGAAAGCCGGATTCACCACCAGCCAGATGGCTCCGCCAATAATCAGCAAGATAACCACCAGCCAGATTAAGTCCTTTTGTTTAGTCATAAACAGCATCCTTTTACGTCATCGTGAATCAAAACGAGGCATTATAGAACCATGCCCCATTAAGCGCCACCCCCAAATTTGCGCCGCAGGAGGATGACCCGCCCACTCTTTGCGCCGGGTGATTTTCAGACATTGTAACTATACAGTCCCTCTGGGATTGCACCACAGAGACACGGAGAATACGGAGGATTTACAAGTTCAATCTCCGTGCCCTCTGTGCCTCCGTGGTGAATAGTTACCAGACATTTGGCAATATCTCTTCCACTATCTTTGCACTTTTGGGCATGGTTCATCCGCCGAGAAGTCATCTTTACAAATTCGAGCCTGTAGCCGCGGTATCCTTACCGCGTTTACACCAG
>CALFEW010000769.1 GCA_937958365.1 uncultured Chloroflexota bacterium
GAGGAATTCGGTCAGCAGCCGGGCAGTTCCGGCTATCGCTGGCTGATCGATCCGATTGACGGCACAAAGTCGTTTGTGTGTGGCGTGCCGCTGTACGCCACCCTGCTGGCCCTGACCAAAGACGACGAACCGCTGTTGGGCGTGGCCCACTTTCCGGCGTTGAAAGAGACGGTGTATGCGCTGCGCGGACACGGCTGTTATTGGAACGGCCGTCGCGCCCACGTCTCCACGGTAGATAATTTAGCCGACGCCATTTTGTTGTGCAGCGACCTGAACACCTTTGGCGAGCGCGCCCCCGCCTGGCAGCGCCTGATTGACGCCACCTACGTCCAGCGCACCTGGGGCGACGCTTACGGCTACTGCCTGGTCGCCACCGGCCGCGCCGACATCCACGTGGACCCCATCATGGCCCTGTGGGACTGCGGCCCCTTCCAGGTGATCCTGGAAGAAGCCGGCGGCGCTTTTACGGACTGGCAGGGCAACCCCACCATCTACGCCGAAGAAAGTGTGGCCACCAACGGCCGTCTCCACGCCCAGGTGATGGATTTAGTGCGACCGGTCTGACGTGTTATAATCGCCCTATGCGACAAAACACTTTGCGTTTCCCGTCCTCAACGGCAGCCCCAAAGTATGGTACCACCGACTGACTTGCAAGCTGGCGTGCCGGCTTCCGGCCAACAAGGGCGAGCTTGCCGTTCGCGCACTCAGTTTAAGAGGAGAGTTTTTCCATGATCCCACCGATAAACGTCGAGAAAATGGTTGATTTTTTGGTCGGCCTGCTGAACACCCCCAGCCCCACCGGCGACGCCGACCGGGCCATCGCTTACGTCCAGCAAGCCTTTGCCGATCTGCCATTCGCCATGCAGGTAACGCCTAAAGGGCTGCTGGTTGGCGCGTGGACCGGCCGCCACCACGACGCGCCGCGCGCCCTGACTGCCCACGTAGACACGTTGGGGGCGATGGTTAGAGAAGTGAAGGAAAACGGCCGTCTCCGTCTCACGCAGTTAGGCGGCTGGTCCTGGACCTCCGTCGAAGGTGAAGGCGTCACCATCTTCGCCAGCAGCGGCCAGACCTATCGCGGGACCATTCTGCCCACGGCCGCCTCCATCCACGCCCACACCCGCGAAGAGCGCAACGCCCCCCGCGACGACGCCAACACCGAAGTCCGCATAGACGCCGTCACCACGTCCCGCGCCGAAACGCATCACCTCGGCATCCAGGTCGGCGACGTCATCGCCTTTGATCCCCGCGTGGAACTTAGCGACGCCGGTTTCATTCGCTCCCGCCATCTGGACGACAAAGCGTGCGTGGCGACCATTTACGCCGCCCTGTTGGCCCTGGCCGCAGCCGGGCTGCAACCCACTCAAACCACCACCATCCACATCAGCAACTACGAAGAAGTCGGCCACGGCGCAGCTACCGGTTTCCCACCAGACCTGGTTGATCTGCTCACGGTAGACATGGCCGTTGTGGCCCCCAACCAGGAATCGGATGAATATTCCGTGACCATTTGCGCCAAAGATTCTGGCGGACCGTATCATATGGGCTTCCGCAGAGAATTAGAAACACTGGCGCAAAACAATCAGCTACGTTACAAGACAGACATTTATCCATTTTACGCTTCCGATGGCACAGCCTACTGGCAGGCCGGTGGCAACGTGCGCGTGGGTCTCATTGGCCCAGGCGTAGACGCCTCCCATCATTACGAGCGCACCCATCGTGACGCGCTCATCAATACCGCGCAACTGATCGCCGCTTACTTGTTAAGCTGACGTCACACCTGATGCGCCAGGCGAAACGGCCGTCCACCGGGGAATAAACGCCTGTCTACCCATCTGTCCCCATGCCTGCCTGGTGTGTGATTGCGCCCAAAAAGGAGAGAAGAGAATGAATAACTCACGTATCCTATCGCTTATTTTGCTCATCCTGGTTGCCGTGGCGGCCACAGCCTGTGGCGGCCAGGAACCGGAACCGACCGTTGCGCCAACGCCAATTACCGAAGCTGCGCCAACGAACACGGCCGTTCCGCCCACCGCCACCCCCCTCAGCGAACCCGCATTCGGCCTGGCTACCGTGGAAAGCGTGCAAGTGCTGACCCTGGAATCCTTTCCGGTGCAGATCAACGTGCTGGCGCGCGGCGTCTTGCCCAATGGCTGCACCACCATAGACAACATCGTCACCCAAAAAGTAGACAACGCCTTCAACGTGGTCGTCACCACCGTCCAAGAGCCTGGGCAAATTTGTACCCAGGCTCTGGCCCCCTTTGAAGAAACGATTGCTCTGGACGTAGTAGACCTGCCGGCCGGCGCGTATACCGTCAGCGTTAACGGCGTCAGCGGTTCGTTTACGCTGGACGTGGACAACACAGCAGCCAACAACCCGGCGGCAGCGGCTGGTGGGAATGGAACCATCAACGGCCGTCTCTGGCATGACCTGTGCGCTGTCACCGGCGGTGAAGGCGAGGAAGCTGTGCCGTCCGAAGGGTGCGTGGCTCTGACGGCCGGTGGGTTTACCGGCAACGGCCTGCTGGACGTCGGTGAGCCGGGCATTGAAGGTGTGCGCGTCGGCCTGGGCGAAGGGGCATGTCCGGCGGATGGTCTGGGAACGGCCGTTACCGACGTCGCCGGCAACTTCACTTTCGCCGAACTTACCCCCGGAACCTACTGCGTTTCCATTGACCCACTGGACGAGCAAAACCAGGAAATCCTGCCCCCTGGCAGTTGGACCTTCCCCGAAGTTGATCTCGGCGAAGTCACCATCGAACTGACCGCCGGCAGCGAAGAAAACGACGTCAACTTTGGCTGGGATTACCAATTCCTGCCCCTATCAGAAGTCAACGACCCTGACTGCACCAACAGTATCGAATTCGTGCAAGACCTCAATATCCCTGACGACACGGCCTTCACCCCTGGCGCAGAATTCACCAAGCGTTGGGAATTGCGCAACAACGGCACCTGCATCTGGACTACCCAGTACAGCGTCGCCTTTGTCGGTGGCGACCAGATGTCGGCCGCATCGAACATCACCTTTACCAAACCCATTGCCCCCGGTCAGCCAATCGAGATTGCCGTGGACATGGTTGCGCCGGATACGCCCGGCACTTACCGCGGCAACTGGCAAATCGCCGACGAAGCCGGTGAACCCTTTGGCATTAATGGTTTCATTGGCGACGCCTTCTGGCTGCAAATTGTCGTAGCGGAGAACGCCGCGCCACTGACAACGCCAGAGCCGAATTCGGCCGCTCTGGGCGGTATCGTCTGGGATGACTTCTGCGTCAACAGCAATCCGGGGCGCGGCTGCTGGGAATATCCCGAAGGCAGCAACAACCTCATTGCTGATGGTTCCCAGACCGGCAGCGAACCGTCACTGCCCGGCATCACCATCAGCCTGTCCGGCGGCGTGTGCCCCAGCGACGGCACGCTTCCGGCCCCCAGCCAGGTGATTACCACAACCGTAACGGGAGAAGACGGCCGTTACCTCTTCGACGCTCTCTCCGGCGGCACCTACTGCGTTTTCATGGACGCCCTCAGCACGGCCAATGTTGATTTGCTCATTCCCGGCAACTGGACCTGGCCGGCCGTCGGCGTCGGCAACCACACCGTCGTCCTCGACGAAGGCGAACAGCGTTTGGACCTGGACTTTGGCTGGGATTTTGTAGACTAGCATCCGTATGCGGTATTCCGTAGGGCGCTACCTCTGGCAAACGCCGTCGGAATACCG
>CALFEW010000770.1 GCA_937958365.1 uncultured Chloroflexota bacterium
GAAAGCACAAACGAGAAGCTAACCAGCCAGCAGCAAGCGCTGCTGCGGGAACTGCCCAGCATGGACCGCTTGCTGCGCCTGCCGGTGACGATTGACCTGATGGCCGAATACGGCCGTTCCCTCACCCTGGAAGCCCTGCGCGCCACCCTGGACGAACAACGCACGGCCGTTCTCGCCGGAGCCGCTTACCTGCCGATGACCGCCCTGTTGGTGCAGGCCGCCCGCGAATGGCTGGAGGCGTGGTTTACGCCCACCTTACGGCCGGTCATCAATGCCACCGGCGTCATCATCCACACCAATTTAGGGCGCGCTCCGCTTAGCGCGGCGGCGCTGGCGGCGGTAACGGCCGTTAGCAACGGTTACGCCACCCTGGAATATGATCTGGAAGCCGGGCAGCGCGGCTCCCGCTCCGTCCACGCCGAACAACTGCTCACCCGCCTCACGCAGGCCGAAGCCGCCACCGTCGTCAACAACAACGCTGCTGCCGTGCTGCTCATGCTCAGCGCCCTCTGCTACGGCCGTGAGGTGATCATCAGCCGGGGCCAACTGGTGGAAATTGGCGGCGGCTTCCGCGTGCCGGACGTAATGGCTCAATCGGGCGCGAAGCTGGTGGAAGTGGGCACCACCAACCGCACCCACCTGCGCGATTACCAGGCGGCCATCACCGAAAACACGGCGGCCATCCTGGTGGCCCATCATTCCAACTTCAAAATCATCGGCTTCACCACGGAGCCATCGCTGGCCGAACTGTCGGCACTGGCCCACGCCCACCACCTGCCGCTGCTGTACGACCAGGGCAGCGGGGCGCTGCTGGATACGGCCGTTTACTGCCTGGAACCCGAACCGACGATTGGCGAAGCGCTGGCCGCCGGCTGCGACGTGGTGACATTTAGCGGCGACAAGCTGCTGGGCGGGCCGCAAGCGGGCATTTTGTGCGGCCGCGCCGACTTGCTGGCGACCATCAAGCGCCATCCGCTGGCGCGGGCCGTGCGCGCCGATAAGCTGGCGCTGGCGGCTCTGGCCGCCACCCTGACCCATTACTTAAAGGAAGAAGCGGAAACGGCCGTTCCCGTCTGGCAAATGATCGCCCGGCCGCTGGCCGAACTGGACGAAGTGGCCCACACCTGGGCGGCCCAGTTGCAGGAGCAAGGCATCGTCGCCCAGGTGGTGGATGGCGCGTCTACCGTCGGCGGCGGCAGCCTGCCGGGGGCAACCCTACCCACCCGCCTGGTCGCCATCACCGCCGCCAACCCGGATGATCTGGCGGCAGCTTTGCGGGCGCACACTCCCCCGGTGATGGGTCGGATTCAAGACGGCCGTTACCTCCTCGACCCACGCACCGTCCTGCCAGATCAGGCCAGCGAACTGATGAAAGCTGTGCTGGCGGAGTGGAAGAAATTGTCAATTGTTAATGGTCAATAGCCAACTATCAACTATCAACTACTAACTAACCCATGACCCAAACCACCCGAATCCTTGCCATTGAAACGTCCTGCGATGAAACGGCCGCGGCCGTCATCGAAAATGGGGCGACGATTTTAAGCAACGTCATCGCCAGCCAGGTAGACCTGCACGCCCAATACGGCGGCGTCTTTCCGGAAGTGGCCTCGCGGCGGCACATCGAGGTGATTCATCCGGTGGTGACGCAGGCGATGAACGAAGCCCACCTGGGCTTTGACGACCTGGACTGCGTGGCCGTGACGCAAGGGCCGGGACTGGTTGGTTCGCTGTTGGTGGGCGTGAATATGGCCAAGGGCATTGCCCTGGCCCGCAACAAGCCCTTGCTGGGCATCAATCACATCGAAGGGCATATTTATTCGCTGTGGCTGGCGCGGCCGGCAGACGAAATCGAGTTTCCTGTCCTGACGCTGGTGGTCAGCGGCGGCCACACGGAGCTGTATTTGATGACGGATCACGGCCGTTACCAACATCTGGGCGGCACGCTGGACGATGCGGCGGGAGAAGCGTTCGACAAAGTGGGGCGCGTGCTAGGGCTGCCGTTTCCCGGCGGCCCGGCGATAGACAAAGCCGCTCAGGCGGGCAATCCGCACGCTTTTCAGTTTCCGCGCGCCGTCATGGAAGATGGGTTTAATTTCAGTTTTAGCGGCCTGAAAACGGCCGTCTTGCGTGAAGCGCAAAAATATAAAGGCGCTCTGCCCGTCAATGACGTGGCCGCCAGCTTTCAGGCCGCCGTGGTGGACGTGCTGGTCGCCAAGACAGGACGGGCCGCCGAAGCCTATGGAGCAACGGCCGTGCATCTGGCCGGCGGTGTTTCGGCCAACAGCGCCTTGCGCCAGGCCATGCGCGCCCAATTGACCGTGCCCGTATGGTACCCTGCTCCTATTCTCTGCACGGACAATGCCGCTATGATAGGGGTAGCGGCGCACTGGCATTTTGTGAACGGCCGTCGAGACAGCCTGGACCTGGACGTTATCCCAAGTTTACAACTGGCCTGACGCCCAAAGCGGTAAAGGGTGGAGAGCGGAGACTGAAGGCTAAATAATCCCGTGTACTGGTTTCAGTAATCAGTGGACAGTTTTCAGTGGGCGCTACCTCTGGCAAATGTCACTAAAAACTGAATACTGACTTCTGGATACTGCTGCTACTCTCTGAAGAAATGCCCTTCGCCCGCACATTGATCCTGGTTTGCGCCAAAATTAATTAGTAGCGCGTCTCAGATATGGCGTATAATATTAACAATCACCAGTGATAAATATGGTAATGGATATCTCAAACGCACATGTCATAGATGACGAAGATGCCAGTGGGCGATTGCAGGCGCTGTACGACGTCAGCCACATTCTGACCCAGGTTGAAGCCGACGGCCGTAATCTCAGCGCTCTCCTGCCCCGCGTTTTCCTGATCGTCGTCAAACAACTTGACGCAGCCGATGGCAGCATCATCCTGATCAACGAACATTACCAGGTTGAGCATATTTGGCCGGCCGGTGAAGACCCCCAGGAACACAACACAGACCTCTTTTTTAAGAATATTTTGGACGGGGGGTTGGCCGGCATCGTCATTCGTAGCTGCCAACCGGTCATTATTGACAACAGCCAGACCGATCCCCGCTGGCTGCCACGCCACGATGATCATGTCACCGTGCGCGAACCCTGGTCCATCCTTTGCACGCCCTTTGTCATGGGCGACCGCGCCATTGGGGCGGCCACCATTCGCAAACCGGGCATTGAGCAATTTAACCAGCGTGATCTGGATTTGTTGATGGCCGTTTCCAATCAGGCCACCAACACCATCGAAAATGCCCGCCTGCTAGACGAATCTCGCCGCCAACTGCGTATCTCCAGTTTGCTCAACGCCGCCAGCCGCACCATCAACTCCACCCTGGACATCAACGAAGTGATGCAGCTCATGCTGGCCCAAATGAACGACCTGCTTCATGTCGAAGCCATGTCCATTGCCCTGGTGGATAAACAAAGCAACGAACTGGTCTATCAGGTCGCCGAAGGCATCGGCAGCAAATCCATCGTGGGCTTGCGGCTGCCGTCTAACCAGGGGCTTTCCGGTTGGGTGATGGAACACAACCAACCGGCTCACGTCCCGGACACCAGTCTGGACCTGCGCTTTAAACCCATGGGCGACGAACGCACCGGCTACCAGACCCGCGCCATGATTTGCGCCCCGATGACTTATAAAGGGGAAGTGCTTGGCACGATTCAGGCCATTAACCCGATAGACAGCGTGTTTACCAACCAGGACCTG
>CALFEW010000771.1 GCA_937958365.1 uncultured Chloroflexota bacterium
AGAGTTGGATTTCGGCCATGTTGAGCCAACTGGCCCCCTTGGGGGTGAAGTGCATCGCAATCTGCTGCATCAATGCATAAGCGACCGCTGGGGCGAACGTGTTGTAAAAAGCGGTATAGGTATGGGTCGTCAGGTTATCTTGAACCAAGAGAATCTGGCCACCTTTGGGACAGTGGGCCTCGACCAGCGCCGCCATAAACTCGGCATAATCTTGGCAGGTGCGCCGTTCGCGTACTTGCACAAAGGTGAGGCCAGTATGGGGTTGAACGGCCAAAAGCACAGAACAGACGCCGTGCCGCTCATATTCGTAATTGCGGCGTTGCGGTTTGCCCGGTTCAACGGGTAAAGGCACGATGGTATCGCCGATTAACAGACAGGGGCGCTCATCAAAACACCACAATGGCTTCATGGGATCATGAGGTTGCGCATAAATGCCGAGAATTTGCTCCATCTGACAGAGAAAGGTGGCGGTCAGTTTGCCTAAACACCATTCCCGGACCAAGTGCGGTTTCACAACGTTTTTTTTAGAATCGTGCCAACGCTCTTGTGGGAGATCGTCTCAATGAATTGTAATTCAACGGCTTTATCCGCCAACAACCGTAAGCTCCACTGGCCAAAGCCTTCCGGTGGGGTCGAACAGGCTAACGCCGTGATTTGGGCACGCGTTGCGCCACTGATGACGGGCGGACGACCGCTTCTTGGTTTCTCATTGAGCGCCTCCTTTAGTCCTGCTTCCACGTAGGCGCGGCGGGTGCGTTCGACCGTGGCTGGGCTGATATCCAGTTTTTCGGCAATGGCTTGATCCGTCTGCTGCCCGCTTTCATGGGTTTCATCGGCCAGCAGCAAGAGTTTCACCCGATTCAGTTTCCGGACGCCGATTGTGCCGCCTACCGTCAGGCGACACAACTCTGACCGCTCTTCTCGCGTGAGCTTCACTTTATATTTATGCTTTTTCTGTCCCATTTTCCGCCTCCACGAATTGCTTTTTGGTTCGTTTCGGCTTACTTTATATCAACTTTCTAATCTAGCATAATTTCCGTAACACTGTACTAGTACAGTGTTACGGAAATTATGCTAAATTAAAATCAGGTTGCTACCAGTGCAACTGGGTTGATTCTAAACTAGCAAAACTTATGTAACACTGTACTAGAGTTATTCCTCAATCAAATCATTTAGCAGACTAGTTCCTTACCTCACGCTTGCGAAAAATTAATTAAGAACAACTCT
>CALFEW010000772.1 GCA_937958365.1 uncultured Chloroflexota bacterium
AGCGTTTACAGAGGCTTCCCCGCCTACGCTCATCGCCAGATGGATGTAGCCGAGATGTTGGGTAACGGCCGTGTTCGGATTCGCGCCGATGCCATCCATCTGCATCAGTTCCAGCCGCGCCCCGTCGCCAAAGCTGACGAAGTAGGATTGGAAGCCGGTGCGCGGATTGGTGTAGCGGGGGGAGGAACGGCCGTTAAAATACCGCTCATAAAATTCCCGCATCACCTCTAACTGATGGGTCCAAATAGCCACATGTTCAATACGCATCTGCCGTTATCCGTTCACTGTTCACTGTTCACTGTTAACAGGTTTTCCAGTTCCGCCAGCGCCCGAATCTCATACGTCACCGGCAGGCTGCCGGGCTTGCCCGCCGGATTGTACCAGCAAGTATCAATGCCATAGGTGATCCCGCCCTGCATGTCGGAACTCAGGCTGTCGCCAATCATCAACACGTCGGCTTTGGCGGGTTGGCCCATTCGGGCGAAGGCCACGTCAAAAATGGCCGGGTCTGGCTTGGCGACGCCGACTTCTTCGGAGATGACCAACGCCTCCACCAGGTCGTGGATGGGCGAGGCGGCCAGGCGCGGCCGCTGCACATCGGCGATGCCGTTGGTGATGATGGCGATGTGGTGGGTTTGGGCGAGCTGGCGCAGCAGCGTTTCGGCCCCATCCAGCAGGTGGCCGGCCTGGGCCAGGTTGATGAGGTATTGGCGGCTGAAGGCTTCGGCGTCTACGGGGAGGTTAACGGCCGTAAACAATCGGCGGAAACGTTCGGCGCGCAGCGCTTGCTGGGTGATGTGGCCCAATTCGTAATCGTGCCAGATTTGGGCGTTGATGGTCCGGTACTGTGCGCCCGTCGTCTGGTCAAAATCCAGCCCAAACTGGTGGAAGCTGTTTGCCAGGGCTGTGGCTTCTGCTTTGTCGTAATCAAAAAGTGTGTTATCGGCGTCAAAGAGTAACCATTGATAGTTCACGTGTGGTTTGCCTCAGTCTCCAGATTTGTAAATGTCGCCTCTGGCTCCGATGTAATCTACGAAAACGGTATCCGTTTCTGTTTCATACCAGAAGATAATGCGCATATCACCTAATCGAATTCGATAGTAACCAGCCCAATCACCCACCATTGGGCGAGCTTGTGGATGGGCCAGTGGTTTGTCTTCCAGGTCTTTGAGCAGTTGTTTTAAGCGGGATTTTTGCGGATTGGGTAATTTGCGGACATAGTTCGCGGCACGGTGATGAATGACGACTTCGCTCATGAAAGGTCATCCAACTTGATATAAGTTTCTTTTGCCTTGTAGGCGCGATCCTGACTGGCTTCTTTGAGGATAGCGACAACTTCATCCTCAAAATCGAGACCAAGAAGCTCTTCGATCAGGCGAAAGTCATCATAGGCAATGATGACTTCTTTTCGATTACCGGCATCATCAACAATGTATTTTCTGGGAATTGATAACATCACACGCACCTTTTTGATCGTCATTGTAGCATAAACCTGGTTTACTGCTGGATGGCTTGTAAAGCAGAATGGAGGTCGAGACGGCCGTCATAAATCGCCCGCCCGGTAATGACGCCCACCACGCCCTGGTCGGCCAGGGCGGCGCAGCGGGTGATGTCGTCCAGCGCCGCCACACCGCCGGAGGCGATGACTTGTAGGCCGGTGGCCTGGGCCAGGTCGGCGGTGGCCTGGGCGTTGACGCCGGTCAGCACGCCATCGCGGCTGATGTCGGTGTAGATGATGGTTTGCACACCCAGGGCGCGCATTTGTTGGCCGAGTTGCGTGGGGGACACGGCCGTTTCGTGCAGCCAACCGCGGGTTTTGACACGGCCGTCACGCGCATCAATGCCCACGACGACTTTGTCCGCGCCAAACTGCCGGATGGCTTCTGTGACCAGCGCCGGATTTTCGATGGCGACTGTGCCCAAAATGACGCGCACTGCGCCGGCGTTCAACGCCCGCTCTACGTCGGGCAGCGCCCGAATGCCGCCACCAAACTGCACGTTCGCGCCCAGTTGGGTCAATTGGGCCAGCGCGGCCCAATTGGCTGCCCCCGTTTCGTCAAACGCGCCATCCAGGTTGACGACATGCAGCCATTCCGCCCCGGCGGCGATCCACTGCCGCCCCATGGCTGCCGGGTCATCGCTGAAAATGGTTTGTTTGTTGGGGTCGCCAAATTGGAGTCGGACGACACGGCCGTTTCTGAGGTCAATGGCCGGGTAGATGGTGAAGGACATAGTTCTCCAAGTGGGAAGATTGAAGATTGAAGATTAGTGCAGTGCCAGTCTAATCTCTGATCTTCAATCTTCAATCTTTTCCTCATATTTCCATAAAATTCCGCAAAATTCTCAGCCCCACGCTCTGGCTTTTTTCCGGGTGGAATTGCAGGCCGTACAGGTTGTCCCTGGCGACCACCGAGGCAAACGGCAAGCCATAATCGGTCCAGGCAAGTACGGCCGTAGCCTCCACCACATCACAATAATACGAATGCACAAAATAGGCGTAATCGCCCATCGCCACGCCCGCCAGCAGCGGGTTTTCCCAGGCCGGTTCAAGCTGGTTCCAGCCCATGTGGGGAATTTTGAGATTGCGGATTGCGGATTGCGGATTGCGGATTGGAGCGTTGTCAACTGGCAATTGACCATTGACCATTGACCATTTCTCCGGAAATCGCACTACTTTACCGGCCATCAAGTCCAATCCCTGGTAGACGCCCATTTCGTGGCCTTCGCTGAACATGAGCTGCATACCGACGCAGATGCCCAGGAAAGGCACGCCACGCTGGACGGCTTCATGGATGGCGGCGGGCAGATGGCGCTGGCGCAGGCCGTCCATGCCGGAACCGAACGCGCCGACGCCGGGCAGTACCAATTTGTCGGCCCGGCGTACCACTTCCGGGTCTTCGGTCAGGGTGACAGTTGCGCCGATGTATTCAAACGCTTTTTGCGCCGAGCGGATGTTGCTGGCGCCGTAATCTATCATGGTAATCATAGATGAAGACTTTGTATGACAAAGGAACAAAGACACATAAGGGATAAAGGAACTTCTTTGTTCCTCACGTTCCTTTGTTCCTTTGTCATGAATTCTTACTCCGTGAGTGTACCCTTCGTGCTGGCTACATCCACACGGCGGGGGTCGGGTTCGACGGCCGTTCGCAAAGCCCGCGCCAGCGCCTTAAACAGCGCTTCTGCTTTGTGGTGGTCGTTACGGCCGTCTACCTTCGCGTGCAGCGTCATTCGCCCATGCACGGCCACCGACTCGAAAAAGTGCTGCACCAGATCGGTAGGGAACTGGCCGATGGTTGGCGTCGCCCACGCTGCCTGGAAGATGGTATACGGCCGTCCGCTAAAATCCAGGGCCACAAAAGCCAGCGCCTCATCCATCGGCACGTAGGCATGGCCGACGCGCTGGATGCCTTTGCGGTCGCCCAAAGCATTATTGAGGACCTGTCCGAAAACAATGCCCACGTCTTCGATGGTGTGATGGCTGTCTATGTGCAAATCGCCGGTGGCCTGCACCTGCAAATCAAAAAGGCCGTGGACGGCAACGGCCGTAAGCATATGATCCAGAAAGCCCACCCCCGTGCTAATCTGATGCTGCCCTATGCCATCCAGGTTGAGGGTGATGGTGATGTCTGTCTCGGCGGTCTGCCGGTGAATCGTCGCTTTTCGTGTCATGAATCAGAGCCTCATTGAAGAAATTATTACAAAGGTACAAAGGGACATAAGGAACAAAGAAAAGCCTTTGTTTCTTCGTGCCTTTGTTCCTTCGTAATAAATTCCTACACCTCTGTCTCTCGCAGCGCCGCTGCCAACCGATCTGTGTCAGACGGCCGTCCCGCACTGATGCGAATACAGTTATCCAGGCCGGGTTTGTTAAAGTAGCGTACCAGAACGCCTTGCTGCTCCAAGTCCAGCTTCAATTGTCGCGCATCTCGCCCCAAAACGCGAAAGAGGACAAAGTTCGCCTGGCTGGGATACGGCCGTAACCAATCGAACCGCCCCAACTCCATCACCATCCGCTCCCGCTCCTGCACAATCAGCGCCACTTTCTCGCGCAGCCATTCCCGGTCTTGCAGCGAAGCTAGCGCCGCCAGCGAAGCCGCCACGTTCACATTATACGGCTGCTTAATTTTCCACATGTGCGGCAGCAGCCACTCCGGGAACGCCCCATAACCCACGCGCAGCCCCGCCAGCCCGGCCAGCTTGCTAAACGTCCGCAGAACCGCCAGGTTCTCATACGCCATCACCCAAGACAATCGGGACGGATGAACCGCGGAAGGCGCGGAGGCCGCGGAGATTTTTCTCTCTTCCCCTCCGCGCTCTCCGCGTTCTCCGCGGTTAACCTCCCCCACAAAATCCACATACGCCTCGTCTAGCAGCACCAGCACGGGCAGCGCCAGCAGGCGGCGCAGGGTGGCATCATCAATGGTGCTGCCGTCGGGGTTGTTGGGCGAGCAAAGGATGAGGATTTTAGCCTTGTGGGTCGTTACCGCCTGCTCAATGCCCGCCACGTCCAGACTAAAATCATCGTTTCGCCTCATCGCCACATATTGGCCGCTGTTCACGGCCGTGCTAAACGGATACATGCCAAAGCTTGGCGGGCAGTCCACCACCACGTCGCCCGGCGACAGCACCACGCGCAGTACCAGGTCAATCAGCTCATCCGCGCCCATGCCGGCCATGAGATGATGGGGGGGAACGGCCGTGTACTCACTCAACGCCTCCCGCAGTTCCAAC
>CALFEW010000773.1 GCA_937958365.1 uncultured Chloroflexota bacterium
GACGGCGCTAGAAACCAATGGCAGCAGCAAAAAACGACCCGGTATGGGGCTGGCGTTAACCCACTTCATCGTGGCGGCGCATGGCGGCCGGGTACAGGCTGCCAGCCAATATGGCGCGGGCAGCACGTTTACCATCTATCTGCCGCTGGTTTTTGAAGAATAAGATTGGTCCAATTTTGGAAATTGGACCAATCCCACACGTATTGTGAATTTTACGACACCCCTGGCGCTTCTCCTGCTTCTTCTGTTTATCCCCTACGTGGTGTGGCTGGGACGGCCGTTGCACGGCCGTTTTGCCCCCCGCCGCTGGCGCGATTGGGCCAGCCTGGGCCTGCGCCTGCTCATTCTGCTGCTGCTGCTGCTGGGATTGGCCGGTCTGCAAATTGTGCGCGCCGCCGATAATCTGGCCGTGGTCTTCCTGGTAGACGCCTCCGATTCCATCAGTCCGGCGCAGGCGGCGCAGGCCGAAACCTTCGTGGGCGAAGCGATGGCCACCATGGGACCCAACGACCAGGCGGCCGTCATTTTGTTTGGCGCCAATGCCCTGGTGGAACGGCCGATGAGTGGTCTGGCCGAATTGGCGCCCATCACTTCCGTGCCGCAGCGCCTGCAAACCGACCTGGCCGAGGCGATCCGGTTGGGCATGGCGCTGTTTCCGGCGGGACACGGCCGTCGTCTGGTCATCCTCAGCGATGGGGCGGCGACGGTGGGCGACGCCGAAGCCGCCGCCCAGTTGGCCGCCGCCGCCGGGGTGCAGATTGATTACGTCCCGCTGCTGCGCGAAACAGACACAGCCGAAGCGCTGCTCACCCAGGTCAACGCCCCCACACGCATCAGCCAGGGCGAAACCTTCCGCATAGACGTGACCGCCGAAAGTACCGCCGACATGCCCGCCATGCTGCGCGTATTGTCCGGCGGCAGCATCGTCTATGAAACGGCCGTGCAGCTTCGGCGCGGCGTCAACAATTTTGCCGTGCGCCTGCAAGCCGCCGAGCAAGAATTCGCCCGCTATCGCGTCCAGCTTACCCCCGCCGAAGACACCTACTTCCAAAACAACGAACTGGCCGCCTTCACCGAAATCACCGGGCCGCCGCGCGTGCTGCTGGTCGCCAATGAAGATTCCCTGGCCGATGACGGTACGCCGCGCCCAGACGAATCGCCGCAGCTCCGGCTGGCGCTAGAAGCCACCGGCCTGGAGGTAGATCGTGTCACCCCGGCCACGTTGTCCAGCAATCTGGCCGAACTGAGCAATTACGCCAGCGTGGTGCTGGTGGATGTGAACGCCAAAGAGTTGACCGAGCGCAAAATGGAAGCCTTGCAGACTTACGTGCGCGATTTGGGCGGCGGACTGGTGGTCGTGGGGGGGCCAGAGAGCTATGGCATGGGCGGCTATTACAAAACGCCGCTGGAAGCCGCGCTGCCCGTAGACATGCAGATCAAAGACCAGGAGCGCTTTCCATCCGTGAGCATTGTGATTGTGATTGACCGATCCGGCAGCATGAGCATGGAAGAAAGCGGCGTGCAAAAAATCCAACTGGCGGCCGAAGGGGCTGTGCGTGTGGTGGAACTTCTCAACGCCTTCGACGAAATCACGGTGCTGCCCGTGGACACCCAGGTAGACAATCCGATTGGGCCGCTGCCCGCCAGCGACAAGGAGACGGCTATCGGCCTGATCCGGCAAATTGGCGCGGGCGGCGGTGGCATTTACGTGCGTACCGGCCTGGAAGCGGCGGCCGAGGCGCTGGCGGGCAGTCCTAACCAGGTCAAACACATCATCTTGCTGGCCGATGGGGCCGATTCCGAGCAAAAGGAAGGCGCGCCGGAGCTAATTGACGCGCTGACGGCCGAAGGCGTGACCATTTCCACGGTGAGCATTGGGCGTGGGCCGGATACGCCCTGGCTGCAAGAGATGGCCGAACGGGGCAACGGCCGTTTCCACTTCACCGACCGCGCCGCCAATCTGCCCCAAATCTTCACGCAGGAAACGACGGCCATCCAGCGCAGCTATCTGGTGGAAGAGCGGTTTTTCCCAGAACTGGCCAGCGGCAGCCCCATTTTGGCGGGCATAACGGCCGTGCCGCCGCTGTATGGCTACGTGGGAACCAGCCCTAAAGCCACGGCGCAGGTCATCTTAACCACGCATCTGGACGATCCGCTGCTGGCGGCCTGGCAGTATGGGCTGGGGCGGGCGGTGGCCTGGACTTCAGACGCGACCGGGCGCTGGGGGACGGATTGGGTGCAGTGGGATGGTTTCCCGGCGTTTTGGGCGCAGGCCGTGCGCTGGACGGTCGATCAGGAGCGAGACAGCAACGTGGAAACGGCCGTGGCCTTCGACGGCGAAACGGCCCGATTGACGGTGGATGCGCGAGCGAACGACGTCTATCTGAACAATTTAACGATGACGGCCAACGTGGTGGCCCCGGACGGCAGCGTCAGCAACCTGGCGCTGGAGCAGGCCGCGCCGGGGCAGTACCAGGCCGCGTTTGCGCCGGCGCAGGATGGCGCGTATTTCATCCGCATTGCCGGGGAATCGGCCGATGGCGAGAGCGTGGTGGGGCAGACGAGTGGCTGGGTGCTGGGCTATTCGCCGGAGTACCAGCAGTTTGCGGCGGAGCCGGAGCGATTGGCGGCGCTGGCGGCATTGGGCAATGGGCGAGATGTGACGGTGGAGGGCACGGCCGTTTTCGCCCATGACCTGACTGGCGAAGCGACGACGCGCCCCATCTGGCCCTGGCTGGTGGTGACGGCCGTGCTGCTGCTGCCGTTGGACATTGCCGTGCGCCGGTTGGTCATTACGCGCCGCGATTGGGAGCGGGCCTGGGCGGCGACGTTTGGCCGCTGGCGGCCACAGCCTGTTCGTCCGGTGGAACAGGTGGAGCAAGTAGCGCGCTTATTCCAGGCAAAAGAGCGGGCGGACACGAAACGGCCGTCGTTCCCCCCAACAGAAGCGCCCGCTGCGCCGACAGTGGAAAAAGAACAAGCAGCGGAACGGCCAACGGCGCAACGGCCGTTACCCGACCCATCTCCCTCGGACAAGGTAGAATCGGTTCCTCCGTCAACGGCCGTGCCAGACTCCCTGGCCGCGCGTCTGCTGGATAAAAAACGGCAGCAAAAACCCCCCTCCGAGCCATAAACCATCGTTACCTGATAACCGTATTCCAATGTAGGAAATAGGTCCTTATTACCAAATGGCCTATTGAGTTTTGCCCTGGCATTACCCATACTATAAACAGGAATCCGAAGCACAAGGCATCGTCGTTCCACCTTATAGAAAATGCTTATTGGTAGTTAGACAAACGGATTTAGTGGTAAAAAAGGAGTACCCCATGAAGCGAGTATTGGTTTTAACAGTAGTGTTACTCGCCCTGGTCGTTGCATTTAGTCCCTCGGCAGCGGCCCACAACACCACCCTGATTGTGCAAGCAGAAGATGTGGCAACGGCCGTGGCTGTGGCTAAGGAATACGGTGGACAGGTTGATGAGGTTTTGAACATCATCAACGCCGTTTCTGTGACTGTCTCCGAAAATCAGGTGGATGCTCTAAAAGCGGACCAGCGAGTAACAGTTTTTGCGGATGATATTGTTGAATCGGCCGGCAGCAAACCTAAGGACCCGCCAGTGTCAACCACTTTCCCCAAAGTCGTTGGCGCGGATCAGGTATGGGAAGAAGGCATTGATGGGTCAGGCATCACGGTTGCCATTGTGGATTCCGGTATTGCCCAGATGGCCTGGAACGATGGGCGTGTGCTGGAAACGTACAACGCCGTTGACGATGGGCTGCGACGTCAGAAAGACCCATATGGTCATGGAACCATGATGACCAGCCTGATCGGCAATGATACGGAATACAAGAAACATGAAATCGGTATTGCTCCTGGCGCTGAATTTGTCAACGTGCGTGTTTTGGACGATGAAGGCAAGGGCTATTACACGGACATCATTGAAGGGCTGAACTGGATTCTGGAAAACAAGGATGTGTATGACATCCGTGTTGTCAACCTGTCCATCGTTGGTGGTATTAGCAGCCCCTACTGGGCCGATCCGATTAACCAGGCTGTGGAAGTTCTGTGGGAAGCCGGCGTCGTGGTCGTGGTGGCTGCCGGTAATGGCGGCGCGGAACCCCTGACGATTGCCTCTCCCGGTAACGATCCCTTTGTGATTACCGTTGGGGCCTTCACCGACAATTACACCTGGGAAGATGAAAGCGACGACTATATCACGCCATTCAGTGGGGCTGGTCCGACTGAAGTCGGTTTTGTGAAACCCGACATGGTAGCTCCTGGTGCGCATATGTTGGTGCAGGTGAAAAACAACAGCAATTGGGCGGAAGCGCACCCGGAAGCGCAAGTGCAGGGGAACCATTATCAAATCGCGGGGACGTCGGCGGCAACGGCCGTTACCAGTGGCGTCGTAGCGTTGATGTTGGAAGCGAACCCTGACATGACGCCCAACCAGGTGAAGTATGCGCTCATGAATTCAGCCCGACCGGCGGTGTATGCTGACCAAAGTCTGGCCTGGAGCATTTTGCAGCAAGGCGCGGGGCGTGTAGATGCAGAAACGGCCGTGTTGAACCCGCCGGCCGGTGAAGCCAACGTCAACATGGTAGCCGGCGAGAAATACGTAGGGCCTATCGTCTATCGGGATGGTCAGTTCATCGTTGTAGATGAAAACGGCAACCAGATTCCAGAAACGGCCGGTTACTCCTGGACAGGCGGGTATAGTTGGACCGGTGGATA
>CALFEW010000774.1 GCA_937958365.1 uncultured Chloroflexota bacterium
GTGTCATCTGTGGAAACTTCTTGGTTCTGGCTTGTCCAGGTTAGGGTGGAGAAACCGCAGATTTTTTGCATCACGGCCGTTTTGCAGCTACCCTATCATGATGAATTGGTACGTGGGCACGATGGGCTTTGCTTATGAGCCGTGGCGCAATGGGGTGTTCTATCCGGCGGGTATGGGGCAGAAGCAGTTCCTGGGTTATTACAGCCAGCGCTTTAACGCTGTGGAGATGGATTCTACTTTTTACGGCATCCCATCGGCGGCAACGGTGCAGAAGTGGACGGCCGTTACCACTCCCGGCTTCAAAATCTCTCCCAAAACGCCCCGTGAAATCACCCACGACTTGCGTCTGGGCGACAGCCTGGCGCAGATGGCCACCTTCCTGGATACCATGCGCCTGTTGGGTGACAAACTGGGCGCTATCCTCATCCAATTCCCGCCCGATTTCACCAGCGGCGCCAGCGAACGGTTGAATCAATTCCTGGCCCAATTACCCACCGACCTGCATTATGCCGTCGAGTTTCGCCACCTGTCCTGGGACACGCCGGAAACAGCCGACCTGTTGCGCGTTCACCACGCCGCCTGGGTCATGGCCGATTACATCCACATGCCGACGCGCATCACTTACCGCACGGCCGACTTCCTTTACCTGCGTTTTATTGGTCGGCATGGGCAATACCCGAATAAAGATCAGGAGATGGTGGACAAAACGGCCGTCTTGCAAGGCTGGCAGGCGCAAATCCAAAGCCACCAGGACGCCATTCACACCGTTTACGCCTACTTCAACAACGACTACGCCGGGTATTCCCCGGCGACGTGCAACAAATTCAAGCAAATTGTGGGGATTGAGGTAGAGGAGATACGGCCGTATCAACAAGGCCGCCTGTTTTAACAATGAACAATTAACAGTGAACAATCAACGGCCAACTCCTCGTTCACTGTTCACTGTTATCTGTTAATTGTTCATCAGCCACCGGCCAGCAGGGGCAGGCCGCTCAGCCCTGCCTGGCGGGCCAGTTCAAACCAGATATTGGGCAGCAAGCCAATCAGCAGCGTCACCAGCACCATGACGGCAACGGCCGTGCGCAACGCCGGTTTCGCTTTTATCTCGGCTTCGCCTTCAAACATGAACATCAGGTAAACCACCCGCAGGTAGTAAAAAGTGGAGATAACGGCCGTCACCACACCCACCACCGCCAGCCAGGTCAGATTCGCTTCAACGGCCGTGCGGAATACAAACAACTTGCCCACAAACCCGCCCGTCGGCGGGATACCGGCCAACGACAGCATAAACACAGCCATCGCCAAAGCCATCGCCGGGCTGCGTTTCCACAAGCCCTTGTAATCGTCCAGCGCGGTCCCCTGGTCGTCCTGCTTTTCCAGGGCAATGACGATGGCAAAAGCGCCCAGATTGCTAAACAAATAAGCAAACATATAAAACAGCGCCGCACTCACGCCATCCGGGCTGTCTACGCTGGCAGCCACGGCAATTAAAATATAGCCGGCGTGAGCAATGCTGGAATAAGCCAACATGCGCTTGATGTTTGATTGGGCAATCGCCACCACGTTGCCGACAATCAGCGTCAACGTCGCCAGAATCGCCACCGCGCCCATCCAGGCTTCACCAACGTCGGGGAAAGCTACCATGAAAATACGCAGCAATGCGGCAAACCCGGCCACCTTCGCGCCCACAGACATGAAGGCCGTCACCGTTGTCGGTGCGCCTTCGTATACGTCGGGCGTCCACATGTGGAAGGGCGCAGCGGCCACTTTGAAGGCCAGCCCCACCAGAATGAAGGCCATCGCCCCAATGCCCAGGGCGCTGTTCAGGCTAATCTGCGCCGCGATTTCGGGCAGGGACGTGGCGCCGGTAGCGCCATATGTCAGGGCAATGCCAAAAACAAACACGCTGGAGGAAAACGCGCCCAGCAAAAAATACTTCATCGCCGATTCTTCTGATTTGACCCTGGGCCAGGCAAAGCCGGACAAAATGTACAATGGAATGGAAAGCAATTCCAACGCCACAAAAATCAAAATCAGGTCGTTAGACATGCCCATCAACATCATGCCACTCAGCGAGAAGAGCATGAGCATGTAATATTCCGACTTGTTGAGGTTGGCGCTTTCCAGGAAATTGAGGGAGATGAACAGGCTGAGAATGCCCACCAGCAGCAGGGTAACGTTGAGGAAGACGGCAAAGTTATCTACCACCACCATGGGCGTGTCGCCTACGGCCGTAAACGTCGCCCCATCCATACCCCACTGGCTTATACTCACCACCAGAGCCGCAAACAGGCCAATAATCGTCAGCCAGGGCGCCCAGGCGCGCTTTTCCTCGCTCACAAACAAGTCCACTACCATCATCAAAACGCCACATCCCGCGACGATGACAAACGGTAAGATCACGTACCAATCAATTGCCGGCGCTTCAAACATAGCAGTTCAGCCCTTTTTGTTTGCTCTTAATTTCACGATGATACCACACTAACCCCGGTTTTTCACGATGAGGTATAGACTGAGATGGAAGATGGAAGATTAAAGATTGTTAGCTGAAGCATCGAACGTGAATCTTTGATCTTCAATCTTTGCTTTCCTCAGCCACACCCGGTTACTATGAAACGTACTTTGCCCGGCCATGTCGCCCAGAGCATCGGGCGTGGTCCAGTTGACGTTACGGCCGTTACCCAACCGGCTCCATCTTCCTTTCGGCGAAGCCAGCACGCCCGGCCGCACCGCATCCGTGACGATGGCTCTCAGCTCGCACCAGCCACGGCCGTTTTCCACCACCACCTGGTCGCCATGCGCAATCCCGCGCGCTTTGGCGTCGTCCGGGTGGATTTCCACAAACGGTTCGCCCTCATGGGCCAGCAAACCGGCCTGGTTGGCAAAGCTGCTGGTAACAAAATGATGGGCCGCGCCGCTGATCAAGTTGAGGGATTCTTCAGTGGGGAAACGGCCGTCATTCTCCCCGTCATCCTCGCCCGGCGTATAGCCGGGCAGCGGGTCCAGTCCCAAATCGGCCATGCGCTGGCTCAACAATTCCACCTTGCCGCTGGCGGTGGGGAAACGGCCGTCGGCAAACGGTACGTCTGGTTCGTAGCGCAGTTCAATCGAACCTTCCGCTTTCAGGCGCTCCAGGGTCACATCGGCCAGAGCCGGATTATGAACGGCCGTGGCCCGCAGCACGTCGTCAATCACCTCGTCGGCGCTCTGGTGCAGCCAGGGTTCAGCAAAGCCCATCTCCCGCGCCAGCAGACCCATCACTTCCCAATTGCTTTTGCTCTCGCCCAGCGGCGGAATGGCCGGGGCGTTGTAGGCCAGCACCGTGTGGCCGTACGCTTTGTGTAAATCTGCATGTTCCAACTGCGAAGTGGCGGGTAAAACAATGTCGGCGTAAACGGCCGTGTCCGTCATAAACAATTCATGCACCACCGTGAACAAATCTTCGCGCTGCAACCCGGCCACCACCTGCCCGGCATTCGGCGCAATCGCCGCCGGATTCGAGCCGAACACATACAACGATTGGATGGGTGGATCGGCCACTTCGCCCAGCAATGCCGCGCCCAGCCGGTTCATATTCACCGACCGCGCCGGCGGTGGGCATTCGGCCCATTTTTTCAGCGTCTCGCCATCCCACTGCAAATAACCGCTGGCGGAGTAAGCCAGGCCGCCGCCGCGCACGCCGTACTGCCCGGTGATGGCCGGAAGGGCGCAAATGGCCCGTACCGTCTGGCCGCCGTTCAAATGGCGCTGCAAACCATCGGCGATTTTGATCAGCGCCGGTTGCGTTGTGGCATAAAGACGCGCCAGTCTGACGATGACGGCTTCCGACAGGCCGGTGATTTGCGCTACGCGGACCGGTGGATATTCAGCCAGGCGGGCGCGCAGTTCCGGCCAGCCGACGGTATGCTCGGCCAGCCATGCCTCGTCGCCCAATCCTTCCGCCACAATGACATAGGCCAGACCCAAAGCCAACGCCCCATCGGTGGCCGGTTTGGGGGCGATGTGCCAGTCTGCGCCTTTGGCGGTGCGGGTGCGGCGCGGATCGATCACTACGAGCTGCGCACCGGCGCGCTGCGCCTTTGTGAGGTGCGGCATAAAATGGGGCGCGGTGCTGACCGGGTTGTGGCCCCAGACGATGATCAACTTGCTGTGGGAGACATCTTCATAACGCGACGTGCGGCGCGCGCCCAGCGTCGCCTCCACGGCAAACTCGGCGGCCGCGCCACAAATGGAGCGCTCTAACCGGCTGGCGCCTAAACGGTTCCAGAAACGGCCGTTGCACACGCTCATCTGCACCAACCCCAGCGTGCCGCTGTAGCTGTAAGGCAAAATCGCCGCCGCGCCATACTCGGCAATGATCGCCCGCCAGCGCGTCCCAATCTCGCCAATGGCTTCATCCCAGGTGATGGGCTGCCACTGTCCGCTGCCTTTCGGCCCCACGCGGCGCAGCGGCTGCGTCAACCGGTCGGGGTGATAAACGTGGTCCAGATACGGCCGTACCTTGGCGCACAACCAGCCCTGGGTGATGGCATGGTCGGGGTCGGCGTAAAATTTGACGGCACGGCCGTCTTCCACCTCGGTGATCACACCGCAAGTATCGGGACAATCGTGAGGACAAGCGCCGTAAATTTTCATAATGGTCAATGGTTAATGGTCAATTGTCAATTGTCAACGGTTGACCATTGACAATTGGCTATTGACCATTGGCAATTATCCTGACCGGTAGATCGTTGATGATGTCTACCAGCCGGTTGGCGCACGGCCAGGGGAAGACGCCATGAGTATCTGGGGAAACGGCCGTTGGCCCAATGTGCGTATCACTCATATGGACGAAATAAACGGGGGACATGACGAACCACAAACGACGAACGACGAACGACGACTGTTCATCGTTCGTCGTTCATCGTCCAAATTACTGCCCGACCAGCACCGTAGCGCTGATATCGCTAACCAATTGCGAGACGGAGCTGTCCATCAAGTTAAAGTAACCCGACGGCGCAATGCCAATCCAGACGATAAAGACCAGGAAAGCCAGGAAAATAACCAGTTCGCGGGTATTTACATCGCGCAGAGCTTCGTTTTTGGGATTATCCAGCGGCCCCATGAAGACGTTCTGGAACATCCACAGCAGGTAAACGGCCGCCAAAATTACGCCCGACGCAGCAAACGCCGTGAAAATCCAGGGATGCGTGCCCAACGATTCCGCACCCATCGAACCCAGTAAAATGGTGAACTCACCGACAAAGCCGTTCAGTCCCGGCAGCCCCATGCTGGAAAGCACCACAATCAGCGACAGCACCGAAAACAGTGGAATTGCCTTCCACAACCCGCCAAACTCCGACATCAGGCGCGTGTGGCGCTGTTCGTAAATCACGCCCACCAGGAAAAACAAAGCGCCCGTGGAGAGGCCATGATTCACCCCTTGCAAAATGCCGCCCTGAATCCCGGCGGAATTGAGGGAAAAGATACCCAACATCACAAACCCCAAATGGCTGATGCTGGAATAAGCCACCAGCTTCTTCACATCTTTCTGCGGGAAGGAGACAATCGCGCCGTAAATAATGCCGATAATCGCCAGCACGGCAATCGCCGGCGCATAATCAAACGCCGCCTGTGGGAACAGGGGCAAATTGAAGCGCACAAAACCATACGTGCCCATCTTCAGCAGCACCCCGGCCAGAATGATGGAACCGGCCGTAGGCGCTTGCGTGTGGGCGTCCGGCAGCCAGGAATGGAACGGGAATACGGGCACTTTAATGGCAAAAGCAATGGCAAAACCGAGGAACAGAAGATGCTGCGCGTCGGCAAAAGCGGCTCGTCCGGCGATTAAATCCGGCACGGAGAACGTATTGTTGGTGATGCCCATGTAAAGAATCGCCAACAACATCAGCAGGGAACCGGCCATTGTGTAGAGGAAGAACTTGATGGAGGCATACACCCGCTCGCCGCCGCCCCAGATGCCGATCAAAAAGTACATGGGGATAAGGGTGAATTCCCAGAAAATGTAGAACAGGAACAAATCTTGGGCCAGGAAAACGCCCATCATGCCCACTTCCATCAGCAGCATGAAGATGTAGTAGGCTTTGATCTGCTTATCAATGGCCGCCCAGGAAGCAGCGATGGCAATGACGCTGATAAAAGCAGTCAGCAATACCATCAAAATGCTCAGGCCATCAATCCCCAGGTGATACTCAATGCCCCAGGATGGTATCCAGGCGAAGCGGTCTACCAGTTGCAGGCCGCTAAGAGCGCTGTTGTAACTGGCCAGTACCACCACAGAAATGACCAGGGTAATCCCACTGGTAACGAGCGCAATCCATTTGATCAGCTCGTCTGATTGTCCCTTACCCCGATCAGCAACGAGGATGGCCAGCACCCCCAACAGCGGGAAGAAAACTAGAATGGTTAGTAACATGCTCATTGCTTCTCCAAAGTCCGTATTCCGTGTTCGGTATTCCGTGAACCGTATTCCGTGTTCGGTATTCCGTGTTCCGTTTACGGTTCACGGATTACGGATTACAAATTCAGTTGAGTACCCACAAAAAGTAGGCCAACAAGGCCACCGCCCCCAGGAAAACTCCCAGGGCATAAGTGCGGGCAAAACCGGTTTGTGTACGACGCAGGGTGACGGCCAGCCCTTTCGTAAGGCTGCCGATGCCGTTCACTGTGCCATCTACGCCAAATTTATCAAATACATCCGCCAGGAACGTGGCAAAGCTCACGAACATATCGCGGATGAGGTTGTTGTGGACAAAATCATGCCAGAAGTTCCAATCTACCGTGTAGGCAAGCCAGTTTGCCAGCCACTTAAAAGGCGGCACGACAAACTTCATGTAGAAGGTTTCCAGCGGCAGAATGCGGAACCACCAGAGGGGTTTGAGTTTCTCCAACGGATCGGGATCAACGGCCGTTTCCGGTTTGCGCCGGTACACCCACAACATCGAAAGCCCCAACCCCGACAACGCCAGAACTGACGAAATCAGGGCCACATCCAGTTGCAGCCATGTCGGGGTATGCGGTGGTTCCTCGGCAAATATTCCCTCTTCGGCCAGCTCAAACACCGGCAAGGATTCTTCCAGCCAATGCTCCAGCGCCAGGTTAATGCCGGGATCATGGGCTTCTTTGCTGGCTTTGTAGGCCGCTTCAGTCGCGAAGGGCAAATTGAGCAAACCACCAAAAAGGGTCAACCCGGCCAGAATCATCAGAGGAACAGTCATCAAGGGGGAGCTTTCGGAGGCGTGTTCGGCGGCGTTGTGGCGCGGCTGGCCGAAAAAAACCATCATGAGTTGACGGCCCATGTAAAAGGCGGTGCAGAAGGCAGCGGCCGTTAATATCCAGTACACAATCGTGAAGGTGGAGCCATGATTGAAACTTTCGTGGGCCAGCAGTTCGTCCTTTGACCAAAAACCGGCCAGCGGGAAGATACCGGCCAGGGCAAACGCGCCAATGAGGTAGGTCCAGAAAGTAAAGGGCATTTTGTGGCGCAGGCCGCCCATGGTGCGCATATCTTGCGGATCGAAGGGTTTTTCCTCGTGATGGGCATCATGGTGGTCGCTGTGGCCGTGATCATGGGCATGGAGGTGGTGGTGGCCATGTTCCATGCCGTGAATGACGGAGCCTGAGCCGAGGAAGAGCAGCGCCTTGAAGAAGGCGTGGGTGATCAGGTGGAACATGGCGGCTACATAAGCGCCCGTACCGGCCGCAGCAATCATGAAACCAAGCTGGCTGACGGTGGAGTAGGCCAGCACTTTTTTGATGTCATATTGGGTGAAGGCGATGAGACCGGCCAGCAGCGCGGTGAAAGCGCCGGTGTAGGCGATGAGGTCTGGAGCGGAGATGAGGTTAAATACGGCCGTTCCCTCTTCCAAAAAACTCGCCCGCGAAATCTCTACCAACACATTGCTGCGTACCAACAGGTAGATGCCAGACGTGACCATCGTCGCCGCGTGGATGAGGGCAGAGACCGGCGTCGGGCCAGCCATAGCGTCCGGCAGCCAGACGTACAGGGGAATCTGCGCCGACTTACCGGCCGCGCCGAGCAGAAACAGAGCGGTAATCGCCGTGATGACTGTGCCGATGGGCGCGGAGAAGAGGCCGAATTCAACGATGTGGTGACTCTCGAACATTTCAACGGCCGTGTGAAACACCGCCCCAAATTCCAGAGAACGAAACGTCCAAAACATCAAAAACAAAGCCAGGATCATGCCAAAATCGCCCACACGGTTGACGATAAAAGCTTTACGGCCGGCGTCGGCGTTCATCGCTTTGCCCGCGGCGTTGGTGCGATCAAACCAGAAGCTGATCAGCAAAAACGAACACAGGCCCACCCCTTCCCAGCCGACAAACAGCACCAGATACGTGCTGCCCGATACCAAAATCAACATAAAAAAGATGAACAGGTTGAAATAGGCAAAAAACCGGGAAAAATTGGGGTCGCCGTGCATATAGCCGATGGCGTAGATGTGGATCAGCGAACCGACGCCGGTCACTACCAGCATCATCGTCACCGACAATGTGTCTACGCGAATGGCCCACGGGATGTAAAAATCGGCCGACGGGATGGAAATCCAGTCCATGATCGGCGCGATCATCGCCTGAAATTCATTCGCCCGCAGGCTGAGGAACAGCAACACGGCCACCACAAACGATCCAATCGCCATGAGGCTGGCAATCCAACCCGACCAACGCTCGCCAATTTTCGCGTCAGCTTCTATAAAACGGCGGCCCACCAACCCATTGAATAGCACGCCAATGGCCGGAAAAAGTAACAGCAGGGGAGCTAATCCAAACGCATTCATAATGTGCTATCCCTTCAACAGATTCATTTCGTCAATGTTGATGCTTTTCTTGGTGCGGAAAATGGCGACGATCAGCGCCAGCCCGACGGCTACTTCGGCCGCCGCCACCGTAATGACGAAAAACACCAACACCTGACCATCTAAATCGCCGAGATGCCGCGCAAACGCTACAAAGGCCAGATTGGCCGAATTGAGCATCATCTCGACAGACATGAAGACGATAATGGCGTTGCGGCGCAACAAAACGCCCAGAGAGCCAATGGTAAACAGGATGACGCTGAGCGCGATGTACCAATCAATCGTGACCTCAGGCATCTTGACCTCGCTTTTTTGTCTTACCAAAAATATAAACCCCGATCATCGCCGCCAGCAATAAGACGCCGGTGACTTCAAAGGGGAAAACGTAACCGGCAAATAAACGCAGACCCAACGCTGTAGGGCTGGTATCCATCATCGGCGCGGTGGTGGCCGGCGCTTCGCTCTGGAAAATGAGCAAGGCGCTGGTGAGCAGCAGGACAACGGCCAGCAGTCCGGCCATCGCCCGATGGAACCGCTCACCGCCATGCACGGCCGTTACCCCACGGAGTTGTTCCGCCCCCAACAACATAATCACAAACAGGAACAGCACCATAATGGCCCCGGCGTAAACCGTAATCTGCACCATCGCAATAAACGGGGCGTTCAGCGCGATGTAAAAAACACCAATCGTGACAAAGTTCAGCACCAGGTAGAGGGCGCTGTGGACGGCATTGCGGCTGGTCAACATGCCAATCGCCGAACCGATGGCCACCATCGCCAACAGGAGAAAAATGATCGGATTACCCATATGAAATCGCCTTCAATTTGCTGCATCCAGACAATGGATTACGTCGGGTTCTCCATCTCTGGAATTGCCTTGGTGAATACGCCAGGTTCCACAACTTGCGGCGTGGGACGGCCGTTTATCGGCACATCCACAATCAGCATATCCTTGGTATAAATGGCGCTCTGCCGGTCATAAAAGCTCAATTCGTAATTGTGTTCCAACACAATCGCCTGCGTCGGGCAGGCGTCTTCGCAGTAGCCACAAAAGATGCAGCGCAGCATATTGATTTCATACACACGCGCATACCGCTCGCCGGGCGAAAAACGGTTGTCGTCGGTATTCTCCGCCGCTTCCACAAAAATCGCGTCAGCCGGGCAGGCCGCGGCGCACAAAGAGCAGCCAATACAACGCTCCAGGCCATTGTCGTACCGCTTGAGTTCGTGACGCCCCTTAAAGCGGTTGCGTACCGGCCGTTTTACTTCCGGGTATTGGATGGTAACAGGCGTCTGAAAAAAGTGCTTCAGCGTGATCCCCATCCCTTTGGCAAGTTCAGCAATCATTCCAAACATAACAATTCTCCACTAGAAGCCAAAGAAGTTCACAATCGGCGCAAAAACACCCTCCGCAGCCAACACAATAAAGACGGCGACGATCATAAAATTGACGACGGAAATAGGCAGCAAAACTTTCCAGCCAAACAACATCAACTGGTCATAGCGCAGGCGGGGAAATGTCGCTCGAATCCAGATCATCAAGAACAGGCCGATAAAAATCTTGATGAACAGATAGACAAAACCCAAAACCGGAACCTGATCCACAAAGGGGCCGCGATAACCGCCAAAAAAGAGCGTGGCGGCGATGGCGCTCAGCGAGATCATCTTCATGTACTCGGCCATGAAAAACATGCCAAAGCGCATCCCCGCATATTCCACATTGAACCCGGCCGACAACTCTTG